>NZ_QUJN01000010.1:0-61065 GCF_003480665.1 Clostridium sp. AM28-20LB
TTTCTGGCACTTCCATTAATGATTACAATTTTCATGCGTGTATCCTCCAACTTTCGATTTGTCACTTTGTCTATGCTACAAATTATATCACATCGGTTTTTGAAAAACTACTTCTATATGTAAAGGCAACCCGAAGGCTGCCCCAGGCATCAAGCCTATCCTGTTTACACAGGTTCATTATCATCTTCGTCAACGGAGCTATCTGCATCATCGTCCTCAAACTCCGGATCGTATCCATAGTCCTCGTCATCGTCCACATAATCAGCATCCGGGGCAGGCTTTGCCGCTTCCTGTTCCTTCTTCTTTTCCTGGACTTTCTTGAATACGAAGAAACCGCCGCCACAGGCAAGCACAATCAGAGTAAGAATCGCCGGGAGCATATTCTTAGATTTCGGTTTTTCCTCCGGTGCCGGTTCTGTAATTTCAGGAATCGTTTCAACTACTTCTGGCTTTGTTTCCTCAACCGGCTTGGTGAACTCTGCAACTTCCTCCTCGTCCATCAGCTTGAGCAGGTCGGCTTCATCCACCTGGTTCAGAAAATGCACGGTTTCCTCGCCCTTATCATCACGGTCAATGATGATATAGAAGTAGTTTCCGTTTTTGGTAACGGCAGTAATGAATTACTTTCCGCTTTTCGTAGGTGAACCAACATCGTCAACCAGAGTCAGATTGCCGTCAGGAGTAAGGGCAGGTTCGCTTGTGTCCGTGTTCTGCATGAACGCACTCATAAACATCATAAGCAGCGCCATATCCATTTCGCTGTTCCGACAAACCGGAATTTGAAATCACACTGTTCAAGCCCTTATTTCTGAGCTTCACATTCAGAATATAATATTCGTAATCTTCTTCCTCTGTTGTTGTCTCTCCCGTTTCGGGATCAGTAGAAGATGTTGTTCGTGTACGAATCTCCACTACTTCTGTTAGGGTCAGCTCATATTGTTGCTCAAACAGCCATTGCAGGGTAGCCTGCACCTCATCTCTGGTGTAGTCCTCGAATTTTACCGTCAGATATGCCGCAAGCTCGTAAGGATTGTGGTTGATTTCATCAAGGTCATACCGGTACTCGTCATATCCGCTATGAGTACGCTCGATATTATTGATTTCATTGCGGAGCGCAGCTTCCAAAGCCTTGTAATCATTGTTCGCACCGATAATATCTTCCTCTTTTGCGGTAAAAGAAGTTCCCAGAACGATCTGCGTACCGCCTTGAAACATAGCAGAACAAGACGAGAACATCCCTGAGAGAATCATAAAAAGCAGTCCGGCAATCAAAACAAACAGAATCGTTTTAGAGTGTGTGGTGCAGAACTCCGTTACTCTTTCTGTGATGTTCTTGGCTCCCTGAGCTGCTTTGCCCGTTGCCTTGCCTGCACCCTTGGATGCAGAAGCCGTTGTCGAAGCGGTTTTCTTACTGGCTTTGGCGGCAGCATATTCTTTCTTGATTGCCCTTTTCTGTTACCAACGGGAGAACGGGTTGGAACCGGCATCGGGGTTGTCCTTTTTGAACTTCTCATACAGGGCATACCCAGCAATTGTGGCTTTTATCATTCATATTGAGAGTCTTATTCATAAAGATACCCAACTTTTTTTCTTTGTTTTCTCAATTCTTCACAGCATTAGTTAATAAGTTGAGCAACTAATTCCATCAGTTTCTGTTTATCAAATGGCTCTACTTCAGAAGAATAAAGACTAAATGCATTAATACCCTTCAACGCCTCATCAAGCTCGTCAATTTCAAATGCAAATGGTTCTTGTTTTGGCTCATATCGTGTCCCATATATCCCGTTATTCTTATTTCTTAAGATATACCAATCACCATACATATCGTCCGTTTGTACCAACCAGAGGTTAAATCCTAAACCCTTGGTATTTTTAATTTCAACCCATCCCATAATATTCTTATTTTTATACTGCGGAGTATATACTACTTCACGCTTACCATACAAAGAACCTTGCATATATGAAAAACCATAGACCCTATCCACATCAACAGTACGAGTAAACGAATTAGGCAAAATCACCTTACACTTAATTTCAATATTTGTAACAGAAGGAATTGTAAGTTCATATGAAAACTGTTCCATATGTTCATAACCTCGACCTGCTGATTGTAATCTACACTTATCATTTCCAGCCAAATGAATATTATATTCATCAGCGAATTGCTCAAAAAAATCTACTATAACTGATTCAAATTGATTCCTCACTAAATTGCAGAAATCTTCTTTTTCTTTTTTCTTTCGATTTTCCTCCTCGATTTGCTGTTGTATTCTCGTGTCAGTCTCTATTTTTTTCCCAATAGCTAAACTTATAATATTTCCTAAAGCACTATTTGCTTCAAGTGATGGATTGCCTAGTTTTTCTTCAATCTCCTCCCATGATTTTAATCTCTTCTGAACAGGTTTTTCTAACATAGCTAAAATTATGGATGCTACATCTGCTCCTAAAACATTTTTTAAATCATTCGTTCTTTTTATTCTAGAAAACATATGTGCGCTTCTGTATGCATCCACATCGTTAGAAGTAATGTCATATGGATAATCTAATAAAGCTAATTCATAAAATACTATGCCCATAGAGTAAATATCCATCTGAATAGTATTCTTTTCTGATTTCCAGGCTTCAGGAGCAATATATTGTAATGTACCATATCCCTTAAATGACATGGTTCTAGTAGATTCTGAAGCCACCTTTGCAAGTCCGAAATCAGTAATTTTACATATTCCATCACAAATAAGTATATTCTCCGGTTTTATATCTCTATGAACTAATTTTTTATTAATTGACTTCATTCCAGCAACAAGTTGAAGAAATAGATTTCTCAATTCCTCTTTCGAATATGGACTATTTGTTTTTTTACGCTCTTCAATCTGGTCTGCTAGCGTTCCTCCCTCTGCATACTCCATAATAATATAGGGAGGTAGTTCAGGATATTCATCTCCATCATGTGCATAGATATAACGTATTACATGCTCCCCACTTACTTCTGATGAAATTCTTACTTCATTTTTAAAAGACGCTGCTGTAGCCTCATCGCCAAATGAATATAATAAAGTTTTCACTGCATACACTGATTTATCCGCTTCACATTCAGCTTTATATACGCATCCAAAACCACCATGACCTAATTCTTCTGTTAATGTATATGTATTTCCTTCTCCATCTTTTACCTTGGATCCAATTGTAATAATCAATGTCCCACCTCAATTCTTTAAACTTAACAAATAACAATTATGATCAAAGTTCACTAAATCTCCTTTTTACCTAGTATAACACATACATAATATATTCACCATCAATAATCCTTATCTCCCTGTGGAACCAAATGCTCCGGTTCCACGTTCTTTCCATGATTCATAAGTAAAGTCCGGTATCACAATCGGCAGAATTATAAGCTGTCCGATCTTATCATCTGCTTTGATTTCATAGACTGTATTCCCTACATTTGAAATGATTGCATGAATCTCTCCTGTATAACCGGAATCGATGGGAGGCAATTCACACACAATTCCCTGAGCGCTTAATCCGCTTTTAGGAAATACAAAACCCGCATATCCATCAGGAACCAAAAGTCCAAATCCCAAAGGTATCTTGCAAATTTCTCCCGGTCGGATCACTGCATCCCTGAGACTGAATACATCAGCCCCTGCATCATTCGCAGGTGCCCTTTCCGGGCACCTGCCACCATAATCAAGCAACCGAAGGTAAGTCCAGAGTCTGATAATTAGCCAGTAACTCATTTAATCCGTTTCTGAATATCTTCAACAGATGGCAGTTGCTTTTCCAGAGCATCCGGCAAACTACTGGTTATTTTATATTCGCTTACCCCAATCGGCTTTGAAATATCCTTGAGTGAATATTCTGCAACCACATTGTTTTTGCTTTTGCACAGAAGCAAACCAATGGACGGATTATCCTGCTCTTTTTTCAAAATGCCGTCCACGGCTGACAGATAAAAGTTTAGCTGACCAGCATATTCCGGCTTGAAGTCACCGGTTTTCAATTCGATAACTACATAACAGCGAAGATTCAGGTTGTAGAACAACAAATCAATGTAAAAATCATCACCGCCCACATTCAGGTGATACTGATTCCCCAGAAATGCAAACCCTGTTCCAAGCTCCAGAAGAAGCTTGGTTACATCCCTAACAAGTGCCTGCTCAATATCCCGTTCCAGCATATCTTCTCTAAAAGGAATAAAATCAAAGACGTATGGGTCTTTCATAGTCTGCACTGCTAATTCGCTTTGCGGAGACGGTAAGCGGTGCTCAAAATTTGTGACCTTATCTGCCAGAACCTGTCTCTGATACAAGTTGCTTTCAATCTGATGGACAAGAACATTTCGAGACCAGCCGTTTTCCGCTGACTTTTTAATATACCATTTACGTTCATCCATATCAGCGACCTTATCCAGAAGAACTATATTGTGCCCCCATGGAATTTGTGCAACAACCTGTTGCACAAATTCTCGGTCTGGATAAATCTCTGCGAATTTTGCCATATACTTCAAATTACGAACAGAATATCCTTTGCTTTCTGGAAAAGCAATTCGAATATCTGCTGCAAGGTTATCAATAAACTTGTTTCCCCATGATTTATGTTCATTGATTACGCAACCAATATCATAATAGAGAAGCAACATATCAGCATTCACATGAACTGCCGCACGATATTGCGCCGCAGTAATTTCACTCTTAATATTTTCAATAATGGAAAGATACTCAGCCGTATTCATTAACATACTCATCGCCTCGCTTTCACATAATTCCTATCATTATTTTCTCTATATAAGATGCTCATATACAATTTTCAAATAATTCAGGTAACCACATGAGCACAGATACAACCATATTAGCCATTCAGCAGCACCGACATCAATTCGTTGACCTTCTTGTACACCCTTAGCTTTTTTGCATATATGGAAAGATTTTGCAGATTCTTCTTCTCATCCTTTGCATAAGCATTCAATGCCTTACTAAATATTTCACGATCAAGCCTTGAACGATATTTGAAGCAATCACAAATCGTACGCTCTCGATCATATACGGAGAGCTTAACCCCGTAAAAATCATCCGTCACTCTCCCCAGCTCATATATTTCTGGTTGAACATAATACGTTTGCAAAGCCAGTACATCTACATCCAGCTTTGTCCGGGACATAGATCTCGGTACAGCAATAGACCATTTACGAGGTGCAAAGTCACTATAGCCATAATGAAAAAGAGCCGATTCCACACAAATAATTGCCTTTGGAATCAACGCTGCAATGAGTTGTTCTTCAGAAGATGTATCCGCCTCAGCAAGTTGATAATATCCGTGTCGAATGCGATCAAGGTATCCGGCATTGCACATGTTTACTACATCAGCAGCATGAATTCCTGCCTGAACAAAATCTGCTGCTTTGGCAATGCCATCCTTTTCTATAATAACTTGTTTTGCTATCGTTCTAATATCCACGTGTTCACCAACTTTCGTTTTTAAAATCACTCACATTTATTTTCTTTCTGTGTATGTATTTATTATAACAGATATGCTTTAATAAGCAATAATTTTACGCACATTTATTCAAGATTTGTAAGTGAAATTTTGCATTAATTCGCATTAAAATATTTCACATACAAAAAAGTAAGCTTTTTTCAAAAAAGACTGGATGCAATCTCCCGTAGAATAACATCCAGTCTTGCTTATTTTACTCCTTATTACAGAACCAACTCATGAATCACAATCTCTTCCGCTCGATTGTGGATACTGTTCATAGCTCCGAGCCATGCCATCTGGTCGGCTGCTTTCAGTTCCTCTGTCACGCCCTCAGCGGCCTTCATCTGCTCAACAATCAGGGACAAACGCTCCTGTGCCTGCTCGTTCAAATCGGCAAGGTAAGTCCAGAGCTGCCCCTCCAGAACCAGGTCATTGAACATCATTGGGTTATGCTCTTTCAAATACTCTCGGTGCATCCGTCCGTATTTTCCGATAGGGCGTTCCTCATTGGGAAACTTCCGATCCGGGATGTAGTAATCTCCAACCAATATGTATTCGATATTGTTGATACTCTTTTTGTTTTTCATAACCTTGACCTCGATTTCAAAATTTTTGTCACATCGAGACTCACTGGTGTAGTAGTGGTGTAGTAGCACCACCTTCAAGTTTGAAAAACCTTGATATTACAGAGGATTTTAGAGATTTCTGCAAATAATGCCGTGGCAAACCATGAGCACTTTTATTTTTTCTCGCATAGCTTGGTATAACCTCTATTTTCCTTGTATTTACAAGGGTTCTATCTATTTCTCCTTAGAACCCTATCTCGATATATCTTAGCATATTATTTCTTACTCTTAGTAGGTAAAAGCTGTACAAATGGCTGTAAATTTTACCACTCGTACAGCAGCCCTATTTTTTCTCCCAGTGTTATACCGCACTCACTCTTTTTGATGGTGTATAAATAAAGTTGACAGCCTATTCTCAAGGATTTCATAGTATAATCAAGAGAATAAGGAGGTGCCCAACTATGGCACGAAGTCAACGTAAGTACACCATTTGTAAACGCATAAGTTCCGCCGCAAATTATCCAGAAGTACAATCTCTCTCATGATTTGTGCAGGAAGCCATTGCACAATTAACTGCACCTAATGCAAATGAACCTTCTGCTTTTTTAATTTCCGAAACATTACTTTGGAAATTAAAGTCTTATCTAATGATATATTTTGTGCCTTTGCCTTTTCCTTCCACTGCAATCACACCTTTTTGACACATTTCTTTTAGCAGCTTTATTGTCTTTGATTTACCGAAAGGTACATATGGTGCAACTTCGCTGATTGGCTTCAACATCGTCTTGCTTAAAAGTTTATAGATCACGATTTCGTCTTCTGTCAGATCCGCATTTTTTTCAAATATCGGAAGCACAATTTCTATCGCATTTTCTGAAACTTCAAAATCCGGTTTTATCAAACTTTCTGCATACAGTTGTTTTATTCTTGTAATTCCCGTTCCGAATATCTCTACAAATCCCAATCTGTAAAATACATTGGCAAGATTTCTATTTCTTAAAACAGAAAGTTTACCAGACAGATATTCTTCCTCTGTGATTCCAGACGGCAATCCGCCAGGAGAAACTATTTCAATTCGATCATCAAACATCGAAACTCTGATTTGCGAATTCACGTCCCACACTCTATGAATCAGAGCATTGGCGATTGCTTCCCGGAAAGCAGCTTCCGGTACTTTTTCCATCTTCTTTCGATCAGCACCTTGTATTACTTCATATTGGTAATAGTCTCTGAATACATCGATTGCCTTTTCATAAACCTCTAAAACCGATATATTTTCAAAAGTCGATCTCTTTTGAATGATGCTGATATTTTCTCCAAATTTGACAATATCGATTCCCGGAAAATGATTTTTATCTGCCAAAAGCCCTGCTGCATTATTGAATCCATTTACATCGTCATATAAGTTCAATGTCTTCAGTGTGTCCTTATCAAAATTTTCAATCCGGACAGTCTCTTTCAGCTTACGATGTAAAATTTCAAAGGACAGCTCCTGATCTTTGCAAGGCAATTCTTCAAATCGAATATTTTTTCCATCCAATACAAGCCTTGAAAATTCCAGAGTATCTACCTCTATCGTTGCTGTATCATTCCGCTTGTATGCTTTCGATTTATATAGATACGGCTTCTGTAATCCGCTTTTCACAGTAAGCTTTATCGTCTGGTCATTATTCTGTACCTCAAGCGTATAATCCGGCTGCGGTGTAATGCTGTCATTGATTTTATTTTCAATATCCAAGCAGGCTTGTTTTACATCCGGCAAACCTTTTATATTTCCATCATCATCCACTCCAAAAAAGATGGTTCCGCCGTCATAATTTGAAAAAGCACTGACTGTTTTTAAAAAAGTGTTGGTAATCGTTTCCTTGAACTCTAATGTTCTTGTTTCACGCATATCAATCGCCTCCATTTCTGTCTTATATATTATATGCAGAAATGCGCAAAAAAGCAATCGTATTTTTTTACGATTGCTTTTTTGATTACTTTTTGTTGTGTGCTCATAAATAAACTTTCTTTCTATACTGATTGCCCAAAGATTCCTGAATTGGTGAAACAATGTTTTTCCAATTTGAGCATGAGTAAATGCCTTATAGTAAGTGCATTATCCTCTGCTTTTCCAAATGACTTTCCAATCTTTTGTGTGTATCGGCTAATTAAAAGTATTTATTTACAAAAATGCACAGCTCCCGATAAGCTAAGAACTGTGCATTTCTTTTTTCTTCAATTTTACAATTTCTCTATTTTTCAAACAAGAACTTCTCGCTTTCAAATGGCGATAAATAAATCTCTCCACCATCATCAGTTTAATTTTCGTTTAGATTAACGATTTCTTTTTCCTGTATTCTCTGTCCCTCGGATTTCCTCATGATAGAAATAATCTACGATCACCGGATGTCCCTGCGGGACTCTGCCATAAGGCATTTCATTATCCACAAAGGAACAATCATGCTTCTTAGCCATTTCCTCAGCTTTTACTTCAAGTGCTTTAAAGTAGCTGTGGTTATGCTTGTTATAGATCTCGTCGTAAAGTGGTACAAGATCAGGATATTTTCCGGCGATATAATCCATAATTGTCTTTTTGAAACCGCCTCGAAGATTGAGATTTTCGATCCAGAACAGATCGCACTGATCCTTTACCCGCTCAAATATTGCTTCAAAATCCGTGATACCGGGGAATACCGGGGATACGAAACAGACTGTACGGATACCTGATTCATATACCTGCTTCATAGCAGCGATACGGCGCTCAATGCTAGAAGCAGAGTCCATATCGTTCTTGAAATTTTCATCTAGTGTGTTGATCGACCATGAAACGGTTACTCGTCCAAGCTTCTTCAGCAGATCAATATCCCGTACCACAAGATCCGACTTTGTGCAGATCAGAATATCTGTGTCACTGCCGATCAGCTGCTCCAGAAGTTTTCTGGTATTCCCGAATTGCTCCTCCTGTGGATTGTAGCCATCTGTCACAGAACCGATGACCACCCGTTGTCCGGCATATTTCTTCGGATTCTTAATTTCCGGCCAATGCTTCACATCAAGGAAAGTGCCCCATTCCTCCTTGTGTCCGGTAAAGCGCTTCATAAAAGAAGCATAGCAATACTTGCAGGCGTGTGTACAGCCTACATATGGATTGACCGAGTAACCGCCTACAGGCAGACTGGACTTGGTCATGATGTTCTTTGTTTCCACCTCACGAATGAGGATTCCATTTATTACTTCTGCCATGATCTCTGTCCCTCCAACACTTTATTGAATTCATCCGGCATTTCCTGAATCATATTTTCATTCCCTATGATAGGGACAAGAGCTTCCTTCATAAATACCGGAATGTCAAGCACATGCGCCTGATCTGCCAGAGACCATGCCCACTCCGGCTCCGTATGAACCTTCCTGCTCTGAACTCCAGTCATGGTGCCGACAACGATCCAGTTGATCCCGGAAAGATCAACTGAACCTGGATTGTCGAATAGCGGCTCAAAGGTAACATGATAGTGTTTTGCTCTGACATTTTCCCGTAGTGCGTCAATACGCCACAGTTCTGCTTTTCTCGTCACCGTAACACCAAACCATGCGTTTTCCAAATCTGTATCAAAATCCAGCAGATCTGGTCGCTTTGTAAGGAACAGGAACTGATGCTGTGGATTTTCACGGATTTTTTCAAATACCTCGTTTCTCCATTCTGACTTCCAGCCGGAAAGATCGCTCATGCCGGTAATAAGAAAGTTCTGCGGACGTTTCTTTTCCATCATCTTGAGCTTACCCGGAAAGAATTCAGGGTCAGCAAAGTCATCAATCATATGCCAGCGTTTCACATTATTGCGGGCATAGCAATATGCACACCCCACTGTACATCCGATGACGATATTCATGTTTTGAATCTGATCTTTGATACAAATACTCATGATTTCTGCCACTCCTCAAGATTCTTTCTGATGCGGTCGAGGTATTCCTCAAACTGGGTAATTTCTTCCTCCGAAAAACCTTTGTAGTAAATACTGCCCATTTTATCAGATACAGAATCGTATTCGTCCTTTAAGGCATGTGCTTTTTCAGTCAGAAACAGGAGTGTTTTCCTTTTGTCCGTTTCAGACTGAATGCGTCTTATCAGCCCTTGATTTTCCATTCTTTCCAGCATCGTAGTAAGAGAAGTTATCGCTAATCCACATTTAATCGAGAGTGACCTGATAGAGATTCCATCTTCCTGCCACAGTACATAAAGAATACGCCCTTGGGCTCCGTTAAACGCATCAATATTCTTTTCGCTGAGAATCTTCTCAAAGATTCGATACCAATCTTTTCTGGAATCGCTGGTGCCGTTCTTCAAAACCAAGTGAAGCTCTTTGATGAACTTTTCCGTCAGAGCTGCTTTTGCATGATCAATGATCATGTCAATGCAGCAGAAGTGATTTGCTGTTTCAATCACGTCATCCACGTTCAGCACTTCTTTTTCTACACCGATAGTATTGGTTTCAAAGATATACCGGGTCTGATCGTGGGTCAGTCGGCTTCCTTCTATATGGTTGGAATAGTATGTCAAATCAATCTGTGTTTTGTGGTAGATCTCGCCGGAGTATTTACTTGCCTTCTGCTCTTTCAGAATATCCAACAGTGTAACACTTTTCACCGACACAGGAAATGCGATTTCTGGATACAGAACGCCGGACTCCATCGAAAATGAAGTCCGGCAAGGTATTATCTATATACGGTTTCTCTTCAATTTTTTGAAACTTGCTTTTAAGGAGTATATACAGTTTATGATCCAGATGCAGGGCAAATCTGAAAAGCAGCGGTGACAAAACTGAGAGCATGATTCTCATACAAAGGCATCTGACTCCTATCAGACCCAACCTTAAATATCCTATTAACATCCGCCCAAAGAGAAACAGGGATTTCATGTATCGAGCAGCTCAAATCTCATCCCTATTATATTTCTTAACGTGACCGATGTGCATTCTGTCTTTTCGTCATACCTTAAAATATTTTTGCAGCACATGTGAGTATTTTCCTTGTAATGTACAATGCAGATTTTTCTGCATATTCCCTTAACTGAACCATGCTTTCCGCCATCGAAACCGGCAGCCCGAGTGCAGCGGCAGCAGAACTGATAGAATTTATGCAGAAGGATCTGATTCATGCCTTCGAGTAATCTATACGAACATCCGCTTTTTATACATTATTCGTCCTTCTTCACCTGCCGCAGCACCTCTTCCGGCACCGAATCCAGCAGATAATTTTTATGTCCGCTATGCGGTCGGTTGGTATGCTCCCGTGTCTGATTCTTCACACGGTCTACCTCTTCCTCAAAATCCCGCGCCGAATACAGCCCGCAGCCCTGCCCACGGATGATGATCTGTTCCAGACGGTCGGAGGTCGCTACCATCACCGTATATTTCCGCCCATTTTCATGGGCAAATTTCTCGATGTACTGGTCAGCTGTCTCCGCCTCTTTCGTAAAGACTACATGAATGTTGTGGTAATCCGTCACCTCCGTCCGGTGTCCCTGCACCCGGTAAGCATCGAACACCGCTATCACCTCGATACCGCGGCTTCCCTGATAATCGCATAGAATATCCAGCAGCTTACCACGGGCGCTGTCAATGTTGATCTTTGCCAGCTCATTTAACTCGTCCCAGGAGAAAATAATGTTGTAGCCATCTACCAGCAGATATTCCCGAACCGCTGATGCCATTTTTCCTTTGGAGCTGCCAGTTCTGCTGCCCTGTCTGCCACTTTCCGGCGCTTTCCCTGTATGCTCAAATTCCCCTGCATTTCCAGCTACGGATCCTCCTGATTTTCCCACATTTCCAAATGTCGAAGCTCCAGCTGTCCCGGCTTTCGAATCGCTCTTCTGTCTCACCGCTTCCTGTCTCCGCGCCGTCTCTCCATACACGCCCGCGCCGTACTGCTGCACTGGTCGTTTACTGGTTCCGCCCCAGCGGCGTTTTCCGCCGTCTTCCTTTTTATTGGCATGATAGGTGCGCGCCAGAATCGCATCGACCTCATCCGTTCCAATCCACATCTCCTCGACAGAACCTCCGCCCTGTCCGTCGGAGGAACGTGCGCCTGCTTCAATCGCCTCCATCCGCCGCTTTCCATTAGACGCACCCAGGCAGCTTTCCAGATGCATGTAATCTTTGACCTCGTCCCAGTTGACGACAAATCCGGCTCCGTGTGCACAGAAAACAGATCCGCTCGGGTTTGCCAGATCCGCATCCGGATCATACCCGGCTGCCGCAATGATTTCTTCTTCATTGTGGCACGGTCCGTAGCCATCGAGCGTGCAGATCATCTGTCCCAATCCGCCCGTGTACGCCGTCACCTCCGTCTGATATCCATCGAGTGCCGATACCGGAGCACGTCCGGTTAATATCGCCTGCCCGTCCTCCAGCGCCGGTCCCTCAAAGACGGCAAACCGCCGCTCCAGATCGGTCATTGCACGTCCCACCATCTTGTCCGGTATCGTCAGGTGAAAGGCATAAAATGGTTCCAACAGCACCGAATGCGCCTGCATCAGTCCCTGACGGACCGCCCGGTACACGGACTGTCGGAAATCGCCGCCTTCTGTATGTTTCACATGGGCGCGTCCCAATTTCAGCGTAATTTTCATATCCGTGATCGGCGCCCCAATCAGAACACCCCGGTGTACCTTTTCTTCCAGATGCGTCAGCACCAGCCGCTGCCAGTTTTTACTTAAAATATCTTCACTGCAATCGGTATCAAATACCAGCCCGCTGCCCGGTTCTCCCGGCTCCAGAAGCAGATGTACCTCCGCATAATGGCGGAGTGGCTCAAAATGCCCGACACCCTCGACCGTATCGGTGATCGTTTCTTTATATACAATGCTGCGCCCGCCAAACCGGACATTTACCCCAAAACGCTCTGCAATCAGGCTTTTCAGAATCTCCATCTGGATCTCGCCCATGATCTGGGCGTGAATCTCTTTCTTTTCTTCCTCCCAGACAATATGAAGCTCCGGCTCTTCTTCCTCTAATTGAAGCAGTTTCGGCAGCATCGCCGCCGCATCCACATCCTCCGGAAGCTCGACGCGATACGTCAAAACCGGCTCCAGCACCGGTTCCGCGCCCATTTCACAGACTCCAAGCCCCTCACCCGGTTTCGTGTGCAAAAGTCCCGTTGCCGCACAAATCATACCCGCCGGTGCCTCGCTCACCGCCTCATACTTATCGCCTGAATACAGGCGGAGCTGATTTACCTTTTCCTCGCCGATCCGGTCTTTGACATGCAGCACGCCGCCCGTGATCTTCATATAAGTCAGGCGTTCGCCCTGGCTGTCGCGCACAATTTTAAATATTTTCGCCCCAAATTCGTCCGGATACACTGGTTCCAGCGTATATTCTTCCAAACCGCGCATAAATTCTTCCATGCCCGTATTTTTGAGCGCCGAACCAAAATAACACGGAAACAGATCCCGGCTGGCAATCCGGCTGCGGATCGCATCTTTAGACACCTGTCCCGTCTCCAGAAATTCCTCCAATTCCGCTTCGCCGCTGACTGCTGCCTCTTCATAGAAACTTTCCGTCCCGTCCGCACCAAAATCAACAAAGTTGCCGCCCAGCGACTCTTTTAGGTCGCGCAGGACCTCCTGTTCCCGTCCCGGCGCCAGATCCATTTTATTGATAAAAAGGAACGCCGGAATCTGGTAGCGCGCCAGCAGCCGCCACAGCGTCCTTGTATGCCCCTGCACGCCATCTGAACCGCTGATGACCAGCACCGCATAGTCCAGCACCTGAAGCACCCGCTCCATTTCCGCTGAAAAATCCACATGTCCCGGCGTGTCCAAGAGCGTCACATCCATATCATCCCATGCAAGCCGCGCCTGCTTGGAAAAAATCGTGATTCCGCGCTTTTTCTCCAATTCATATGTGTCCAGGAACGCATCGCCCTTGTCCACCCGCCCCAGATGGCGGATCATACCGCCCGCATAGAGCATCGCCTCTGATAATGTTGTCTTCCCCGCATCTACGTGCGCCAGGATTCCCACCGCCAGTCTCTTCATGTATGTTACCCTCATTTCCGTTCTATATGAAAAAGAATGTGCCTTGGCACATTCGGGCGTCTCGCGCAGTCGCTTGCGACATGTTTCTGCTTCGCGCGAGTGCGCATCCTCGCGAAGCGTTTTTTGTTTCATAGGACGTAATTTCCTATGAAATAAAAATCACTCTACCCGTTATGATACCATGTATGTCACTGATTGTAAAATACCGCGTGCTGACCAGCCCGCTTCTATATCACAAAAAAAGTGCCTCTATTTTTCTTTTTTTCGTGATTTTTCGGATTGCCAATTTTATGTATTTCTTATAAAATCTACTCTCAGAGTTTTATAATCGTTTTTTAGAAAGGATGGTTTTTCCATGAGCCGCTCTTCGCAACGCTCTACCATAAAAGATATGACAAACGGAAGCCCGGCAAAACTAATTCTGGGCTTTGCGGTTCCGATGCTGATGGGACTTCTGTTCCAGCAGTTTTACAGCATGGTCGATACGATCATTGTTGGAAAATTTCTCGGTGTCGATGCACTGGCTTCGGTCGGTTCCACCTCCGCCATCAACTTTATGATTAACGGTTTCGTCATCGGCGTCTGCACCGGGTTTTCCATTCCGGTTGCACAGCGGTTCGGCGCACAGGATTACAAGGACATGCGCCGTTTCGTCGCTAATGCCGGATGGATCGCCTCCTGTTTTGCCGTGGTCATGACCGTGATCGTCTGCCTGATGACACGCCAGATTCTCGTCTGGATGCAGACGCCGGACAATATCATTGACGGCGCGTACAGCTACATTTTCTTCGTATTCGCCGGTATTCCGGCAACCTACCTGTACAATACGCTGGCGGGCATCATCCGTGCGCTCGGCGACTCCAAAACGCCGGTCTATTTCCTGATTTTATCCAGCCTTTTAAACATTGCGCTGGATCTGCTTTTCATCGTACAGATCGGAACCGGCACCGCCGGAGCTGCCTATGCAACTGTTATCTCTCAAGCAGTATCCGGTATTCTCTGCCTGATCTATATGAAGAAAAAATTTGAAATCCTGCATATGCACCGTGAGGAAACGCATATCAGCGGCAGACACATTTACATTCTCTGCAAAATGGGTGTGCCGATGGGACTCCAATACTCGATCACCGCGATCGGCTCGGTTGTCATCCAGACTGCCATCAACTCCCTAGGTTCCATCGCAGTTGCCTCCGTCACCGCAGGTCAGAAGATCGGCATGTTCTTCTGCTGCCCGTTTGACGCGCTGGGCGGCACGATGGCAACCTACGCCGGACAGAACGCCGGTGCCGGAAAGGTAGACCGCATCCGCCAGGGCGTCCGGTCCGCAACTCTCATCGGCGGCATCTACTCCATTGCGGCGTGCATCGTGCTGACCGTGTTTGGCGGCTTGATTCCGCTTCTCTTCGTCGATGCTTCGGAAACAGTTGTAATCCATCAGGCGCACCAGTTCCTGACCTTCAACTCCCTGTTCTACATACCTCTGACAATCGTCAATGTATGGCGTTTCACGATTCAGGGAATGGGCTACAGCCTGCTCGCCATCCTGGCAGGTGTCTGCGAAATGATCGCCCGCGCCATGGTCGGCTTCCTGCTGGTGCCGATCTTCGGCTACATCATCATCTGTTTCGCCTCGCCGCTCGCATGGCTCTTTGCAGATGCATTTTTGATTCCAGCATTTTTCTATTGCCAGAAACATTTGCTGGCTGAGAAAGCACGGATGGACTAAAACAAAATAAATAATACAACTCAAAAAAACTCCTCAGAAAGCTTTCATTTTGACCACTTTCTGAGGAAATTTTTGATTGCAGATTCTTATTTTGGACTTTCGCCAATTTGATTTTCAAAGATTTTTATTGTTCCGTCTATCCTTACACAAGCACAGTTCTATGCAAATGATTTCATTTTTGTACAGACAGAGTTCACGCATTTTCACTTTCCTCCGGCTCATTCTCACTCCACTTATCCTGCATTTCTATCTCTTCTATTTGCCTCTTCTCATCCCGCACATCCCTATAAAATGCCGCAAATGCCGCCTCCTCATATGGGCGCAGAAACAGATAGCCAATATTGAGCGGTCCCATCAGCCCTACCAGAAACAGCACTGCCAGAAACAGCACGGTCACACCACTGAGCCTTCCCTGTGTATACAAAAGAACCGCTGGTATTATATATTGAATGCTGCAGATCAGCCGCCAGCCGATAAAGCTAAAGGTCAGGCAGAATAAATTCCATTTTTTCCCATCCATCAGGCGGCGCGACTCGGTGATCGCCTCGTTAGCGGAATATTCTGGATGTTCCATCAGCACATATGGTGTCATCGCATAGCTGTACGTCTTTATGAAACCCGGAACGAAAAACAGGCAGGTCCAGCAATATATATAAAAGCCGCGCACAAATACCATCGCTACGCCATCTGTGATCCGCGAAAACTGGGAAAATAAATCAGAAAAGGACGCTTCCTTTTTCTCTGCCAGATTCAGATGGAAACGAGCGTATCCCATCTGCCCCGCACCTCCAATAATAACCACCATCAAGCCCCAGATAAGCAAAAGCACCCAGGGCAGAAGCATGCTGCGCATCGGAAATACCTGCGTCAGCACATTCTTCACTTCCGGTCGTGCCTGTATCACTTTTTGCAGCTCTGATATTCCATTTGGCGCCGTATCGGCAATCTCCGCACCGATCAGGGACGCTGCTAATCCCGTTCCCATCGCAAGTTTCCAGTTTCCGCGCAGTGTCTCACGCGCCATTTGCCTAAATTCAGATGCACTTCTCATGCTTTTGCCCCCTTTCTTTCTGAAATCATTGTATCATTTTTCCATTTTGACCGTCAATATGCCACTTCAAACCGTAAATAATTTGTAATAAGATCGTAATGATTCTACTGTCGTCAAAGGAAATTTCAGAATGCCGGAATCACTCTCCCAGCATTCTGGGAGCTGATTGAGCTGGCGATCCGCTGGCACTTCTCATCTTCCAAATCTGCCCTGCTTCCTACAATCTTCAACTGAAATTTTTAGCCTGCATCACAGACAGGTTGTTTACATTTTTCCCTACTTCATATACCCGCGCAGCTTCACATATTCCTTGATCAGCTCCGCCGTCTCGTCCAGTCCGAGGCGGGTCGTATTGATCGGAAGATCGTAGTTCTTCATGTTTTTCCAGTCATTTCCAGTAAAATATTTATAATAATTCTTCCGCTCATTCTCAATCTTCCGGATGCGCTTCTTCGCTCTTTCTTCACTGATGCAGTCTACTTCCATAACGCGTTGCACGCGGCGCACACGGTCGGCATAGACAAAGATGCGGACCAGATTTTCGATCTCCTCGTCCTGATCCAGCACATAGCCAGCCGCACGGCCCACAAATACGCACGGTTCCTGTTCTGCCAGCTCCCGCATCACCATCGCCTGGAATTTAAACAGGTTATCCGGCGATGTCACATCGCCTTTCAGGGACGGCTTTCCGAACACATCTGCCTTCTTCGCGCCAGTCAGACGGTGAAGCAGGTTGTTTCCCGCTTTCTCATCCGCTAAACGGAAAAATTCCTCTCCAACCGCACTCTTCTCCGACGCCATCTTTAAGATCTCATCGTCGTAGAAATGAAGCCCCAGCTCCTCTGCCAGCTTGCGTCCCACAATACGTCCTCCGCTTCCGTACTCCCTCTCGATTGTGATAATCAGATTTTTATTTCCCATAAACTCCACCGCCTTTCTATGTCCCAGTTTTATCTGCAAAACAGCCTGTCTTTTGTCTATGCAAATCTCCATGCCGTTTTCTTATTTGCATCTCTTTCTGCACATCACTTTTTGACACATCTTTCATTCCGTCCGGAATTTTTCTTTAGATGCGATCGCTCACACAGATCGCGCCGTGCGGACGGATACTCATGCGATATACATTTCCCTTACCGGTCGCATTTTCAATGTATTCTGTATACTCGTCCACCAGATCATTCGGAATCATCGCCATGATGACACCGGCAAATCCGCCGCCATGAACCCGGCACGCGCCGCGTCCTTTTTTCGCAATAAACAGCTCTGTCAGCGCCAGTGCAATGCTGATGCCCTGCTCCTGCACGTCTGCAGTCGTGTATACATTCTGAAGCCATTTCCAGGAAGAATTGCCCGAAGCTGTGATTCCCTCCAAAAAGGCAGCAAAATCATTTTCCCGAAGGGCCTTTACTTCCTGCTCCACTCTCTTATTTTCCTCAAAGAAATGGAACGCACGCATCACGGAACGATCTCCCGCAAATGCACGCACTTTCGCCAGGTTTGCGATCACCTCTTCCTCGGAAATCTCCGCGCAGACCTCTTTGCCAAAGTACTGCGCTACTTTTTTCATCTCGTTTGGAACGGAAGAATAATCTGCGCTCAGATCCGCGTGGCCTTTTCCCGTATTTACAATCATCAGGCTGTGATCCTGCGCGCCGAAATCAAAATCAATCTTCTCCACAACCGGCGCTTCCGGATTTTTAAAATCGATCGTAATCAGACCGCCGACCGCGCATGCCATCTGATCGAGCAGACCCGACGCCTTGTTCCAGAACTTGTTTTCTGCATATTTTCCGATGTGGGCGTAGGTGACAACATCCATCTTTTCCTCGTTAAACATCGTATTTAACATAGAGCAGATCAGCATCTCATAGGAAGCCGAAGAACTGACGCCCGCCGCGCTGATAACATTGCTGGTAATGTATGCGTCAAATCCGCCGACCTTGTATCCTCTCTCCTCAAAGCCCTTTAAAATGCCCTTTGTCAGGTCGATGGTGCCGCTCATACCCGTGCTCGGTTTCAGGTCGCTTAAATGGATGCTGAAATTTTGATGAAATGTCTCACTTAATATGCGGATCGTGTCGGTTCCGTTCGGTGCCGCCGCTCCGACGCAGTCCAGGTTGATGCTGCCCGCCAGCACCTTGCCATGATTGTGATCGGTGTGGTTGCCGCTGATCTCCGTCCGTCCCGGAGAAGTAAACAGCTTGATATCACGTTCCCCATATGTTTTCTCAAAGCGCTCTGCCACATAGCGGTAACGCGCCCGGTTCTCCTCCGCTTTCTCTGCCCCGTATAATTCTGCCATCAGCACTTTCGTTTTCTCAGATTCCAGCTGTTTCAGTGTTTCTTTGACTGACATATCCCTTCTCCTTTTCCCCAAATTGTTTGTTACTGTTCACGCATACGTGCCCAGTAACGGAATTTGCCGTGGCTTCGCATTTTAATACGGCAAATTCCTGCTGCCACCACGTTTTCTTACGGCACTTTCGATTCCAAAAGTGCCTACCCGTGAACAATTGTTTCCTTTATATGATTATGATTTCAGATATTTTGATTTCATCTGACTTCTTGTATGTATTATATCATTTTCCTCAAAATGCCTCAATACGATATTCTTTCGTGTATTTACAAAATGCTGTGGTTCTGGTAAGCTTTCATTTATATAGTAAAACACAGGAGTCCGTATGAAGCAAACCACTCAAACATACCTATCATTACCCGAAACATTCCATCCTGCATCCACCACCTCCGGCAAACAGCCGGATTCCTCCATGCCCCGCTGCTACTCCGACGGTCGTCCCTACTATTCGTTAAACGCATGGCTGAAAGACCAATTTGGGCAGAAAATCTACAAGCTGGCGCTCGACGGCGGCATGACCTGTCCCAACCGGGACGGTACGCTGGGAACGGGCGGCTGTATCTTCTGCAGCCACGGCGGTTCCGGCGATTTTGCAGAGCCGGCTCACACTTCCGTGACCGAACAGATCGAAGCGGCAAAGGCGCATGTCGCAAATAAAATAAAGGGTGGAAAATATGTCGCATATTTCCAGTCCTACACAAATACCTATGCGCCTGTCTCCTATCTGGAGCCGCTTTTTTCCGAAGCAATCGCCCACCCGGACGTGGCTGCCCTGTCCATCGGAACCCGCCCGGACTGCCTGCCGCCGGATGTCCTGGAGCTTCTCGCCCGCTTAAACCGCCGAAAACCGGTCTGGGTGGAACTGGGACTTCAGACCATCCATGAGGAAAGTGCTGCGCGCATCCAGCGCGGTTATTCCCTCCCAGTCTTTGAAAATGCCGTCCGTGAACTGAAATCCGCCGGTCTGACCGTCATCGTCCATGTCATTCTGGGGCTGCCTGATGAAACGAAAGCTCAGATGCTCGATACCGTCCGCTATCTGGCCGATTTCCAGCCCGCTATCGACGGCATCAAACTTCAGCTTCTCCACATTTTACGCGGCACGAAGCTGGCAGAGCTCTACGAACAGGCACCTTTTCCGGTCTTTTCAATGGACGAATACATTGAGCTGCTGATCGAATGTATCCGCCTGCTGCCGCCCGATATGGTCATCCACCGGATCAGTGGCGATGGACCGAAAAAATTGCTGGTCGCACCGGAATGGAGTGGAAATAAGCGGGCGTTTTTGAATACGTTTTCCAAGGCACTGCGGGAAAGCGGGTGTTTTCAGGGGCAGGATTTCACGAATTGATTTTACTGCACCTGCACTTTTCCATTCTCATCAATCTGCACGCCGTCCGAAAGCCCCTGTATCTTCTCGTAAAACGCCTCTTTCTTCCCCACATCCAGCTCTCTCGTATATCCGGCAGATGAAGTTGCAGGCACAATCGAAAGCGCCGTCTCTCCCTGTGCATCTAGCGACGCCTGCACCAGCATTGTCTCCGGAATCGAACTTCCGAACACAAAATTTCCCAGACTGTACAGAATCCATTTTCCATGATACAGCTCAATCCCCTGCAGCACATGTGGATGGCTGCCAACCACCAGATCAGCGCCCGCGTCGATGTACTGATGTCCCATCTCCCGCTGGTACGCCTCTGGCTGCGTGTTCCGCTCGATACCCCAGTGGACATAGACAACCAGATAATCACACTCTTTCTTTACCTTCTGGATCTCCTGCACGACCGAAGCCGTGTCATACGCCGAAAACATGCCCGGATGCGACGATCCTGCCGCCCATCCGCCCGTCGGAAAGACGCGCGACGCGCCCAGAAAACCAATCTTTTTTCCATTTTTCTCAATGATCTGCGGCTGTTTCGCCTCTTCCAGATTTTTTCCCGCCCCAACATGCAAAATCCCGGCACTGTCCAGCGTATCGCACGTGTCCAGCAGTGCGTCCGTGCCGTAATCTAGCGCATGGTTGTTCGCCACCGTCACGATGTCTGGTCCGATCTCCTGTAAAATAGACACGCGGGACGGCGATACCCGGAACGTAAACTGTTTATCCGCCGCCTGTGTTCCCCGGTCGCTGAACGGAAATTCCAGGTTTGCCATAAAAATATCAGACTCCGCGATCGTCTCCCGCAAACCCTCTCCGAGGACGCCACCGATACCTCCCACACGGTCGTAGGCATTTAAAACATGGTTGGAAAAATAGATATCTCCGGCAAACAGAAGCGAACACTCATTTGAATCATTTTCTCCCGGTTCTGCCTCAAGTTTGCCGGATTCACCCTGCCCCTGCATTTCCACCCTCAGTTCCGCGCCATCTACCTGTTCTGACTCCACCTGCCCGTCTATATCTGTTTCCGGATCAAGCGTTTCTTCCGATACCGTTTTGTCTTTTGGCTCCAATGAGATTGTCTCTTTCCATATGGAACCTCCCGCCTGGCATCCGCCAAGCAAAAGCGTCATTCCTGCCAAAATTGTCAAATTTCCAATTCTGGATAAAAGAAATGCCGTCCGGTATCTGAACGGCATTTTCGTGCATTTACTAAAAAATGTATGCTTCATTTTTCCTCAATCAATCGCAGCTGTCCGGCGTTTTCCACCTTTCCAGCTGTCATCACCCACTCTTTCTCCCTACAGTGTCATAATGATTCCGCCGTCGCCCGCATATACGGTTGCAACGCCAGCCGTATTCGTGATCACTACCTCACGGAAGTTTGCCCGTTTACACATGATCTCTTTCACGTGCTCAGCACGTTCCGGGTTATTACAGTGTGCGATCACCAGACGTTTGCTTGTGGTATCGCCGCCCTCTTTGCACGCAATCTCCGCCATCCGGTCGAGCGCCCGGGTCATGCCGCGCGCCTGATCAAGCTTGATGATCGTACCGCTGTCCGCGCCCATAACCGGCTTGATATTCAGCGCCGACGCGATAAAAGCCGTCAAACCGGTCAGACGGCCATTTTTCTTTAAGAAATCAAGTGTCTCAATGACGAAATACGTGTTCATCGAATCCCGATATGCCTCCGTCTGCCTGCAGATCTCCTCAAACGGAAGACCTTTCTCGCACAGATCCCGGATGAACAGCGCAATATTTAACTCGCCCGCCGACGCCGACAGGGAATCAATGACTGCAATCTTCTTCCCGTCCGTTCCGTTCTCTTCCTCATAAAGGCGTTTTGCCAAAGCCGCCGAGTTGTAGCAGCCGCTCAGATGATTCGAAAGCGTTACCACGAAAATATATTCTGCCTCGCCCTCAAATGCTTCCTTGAAGCTCTCCGGCGATGGACACGCCGTCTTCGGGCACTCGGAACTTGCCTTTACCTTTGCCAGAAACTCCTTCTGGTTAAATGTCTCATCATCCGTTACCTTGTAATCCCCTATCTGCAGGGTCAGCGGAATCATCTGAAAATGCGGATCCACTTTCAGTTCCTCCGTCAAATCCATGCAGCTGTCACCAATAATTTTATATAACATAACGTCCTCCCGTTACGCAATTCACATCACGTAGTATTCATTACTATTTATTATAGTAATCACACAGTAGGAAGTCAAGCAGAATCCCGTGAAATACATGCTGAAATACATGACAAACACATGAACAGTGTTACTGTTCACGCATACGTGCCCAGTAACAGATTTTACCGTGGCTTCGCATTTAAATACAACTAATTCCTGCTGCCACCACGTTATCTTACGGCACTTTCACTTCCAAAAGTGCCTGCTTGTGAACAGCAACTGACCACCACATCATCTCGACAAGAAAAACGCCATCGTAATCAAACTTACCAGAATAAATGCCACTGTCCCGAGATTCCCATACATTGCCCCACATATATTGCGGAATTTCACACCCTCTGGGAGTGCCCCATCGGACAGCCGGATTTTCCGGAAATTGAAAATCAGCAGAACAAACGCCCCGATGATCGTGCAGCCCATAAACCCGGTCATCAGAAACGTGATAAACAGCGGCAGCAGCGTATCCTGTGTTCCAAGCATCGCTATCACTAACGACCAGCTGTTGATCAGAATATGCAGCAGACAGTTATAACGCATCCGTCCCGTCTTCACCGCCACATATCCCAGAACCACGCCAATCACCGCCGCATAGAGAAACTGCGTCACATTTCCGTGCATCAGACCAAACATCAGCGCCGTGTAGGTGATAGCCGCCTTATCGCCAAAACGGCGCAATCGGTTTAAGAGTTTCCATCGAAAGATATATTCCTCAATAATGGGTCCTAAAAACCCTACATATAAAATCATTACCGGCGAGAGCGAATCCAGCATCTCGTTGACCGGGTTCATCGCGGATGCATCGCCGCCGCTACTTGCCGCCACCGCATCATTGATTGCATTTCCCAGCAGGTTAAAGATAGTTCCAAATCCCTGTGCCAAAATAAAAAACATACAGAACTGCAGGAAACTAATCTTCATTTTCTCTGCCCGTTCTTCCGGGACAAGGCGCAGAATTAAAAATACGAATGGAAGAACCAGCGCATATATGACCAGCGTGCTTCCGCCGTCCTCATACCACGCTGCATTTACCATCCGGTTCAAAAACGTACTGATCACGCCTCCGTCCGCCCATACGTTGCCAGCCACTTCCAGAAGTATGCTGACAAGCACCGTCATCACGCTGAAAAATGCCAGCGCCCAGCCGAGGGCATTGCAGACACGGCGCACCTCGCGGCGGCAGGTTTTTCGGATTTGTTTCGGACTCTGAACCGCATTCTGCAGCTCAGGTTCCGTTTGCAGACCATTTTCTTCTGCCTCCCGCTGCCAAAGATCCGATTCATTCCATTTTCCCTCTCCCATTTTCTCTCCTTCGTCATTCAGGTCTTTCATTCCCAGAAAATACCTGTTTTATCTTCCGGCGCTTTCTATCACACGGCGCGCCTTTTCCTCCTCTGCTTTCTGCACATAAAACAGATATTCCCGTTCCGATGCCGCATTTTCTCCCGCACTTCCCAGCCTCGCCCGCTGATTGCCGGAAAGCACGCCCGCTTTCAGACGGTTCTGCACCTTGACCTGATACTCAATTCCCGCCTGTTCCAGCTGCTCCCGGATCGCCGCCTGCCGTTTCATATCAAACGTCGCGCCAACCTGTTTCCATCCTCCGATTCCAAACATACACGCACCTCCCCGTCAAATCTGAAAAAACCTTGCTAAGTGCTCCTATTCTATCATAAATACTAAATTCGTGAAATAGTGAATCCCATTTGCTCTCTTACGACAGGTAATAAAAGAGCTGCCACATTTACGTGCAGCAGCTCCGTTATCATATCATATATGATATTTTAACATATTTTCCTATATAAAACAGTCCTAAACCAGACGCCCTTAGTTCAGCATCATACCCATAATCTCATTCGACCGTGCGATAAACTTCGTCATGCGCTCCGGTGTCAGGGAACCGTGGCTGAGCTGTGCCAGGTCGTAGAGCTGTTCGCAGATCTTCGGCGTATTCTCGCCATCCGTGTGCTCTAAGACGTACTGAACGAGCTTGTTGTTCGCGTTGAGTACCAGCACCTGACCGCTGCCGCCGAACATCGACGCGTCCATGCCCATGTTGTACATCTTCATCATATCCTGCATACGGCGTGTTTCCTCCGACAGGGTGATCATCGAAGAAATCTCAGCATCCTTCAGCTTCTCAACCTTTACCTGCAGCTTATCATCGCCCAGTGCTTTCTTGAAGGTCTCTGTCAGCGTCTCTTCCTGTTTCTTGAGCGCTTCCTTGTCCTCTTCCTTCACTTCCTCGCGCAGCGTGTCATTGACATCGGCATCAATACGCAGGAATTTCAGGTTCTCATGCTTCTGCTCTTCCTGGCTGATGAATGGATTATCAATGCTGTGAGACATGATGATCGCATCCTGTCCGTTTGCCTTGAACATGTTGATGTACTGGCTCTGCTCTTTCTCATTTGTTACATAGTAGATCTGGTTCTCATGACCTTCCTCTTTCGCCTTATCCATGCAGTCTTTCAGCGTCAGATATTTTCCGTCCAGGTTCTTGTAGATGATGTAATCATCCATCTTCTCAGCAAATTTCTGATCCTTTAAGCAGCCAAATTTGATAAATGGAGCGATATCGTCCCAATATTTCTCATAGGTCTCACGGTCTGTCTTGCACATACCGGTCAGCTTGTCCGCTACCTTCTTGGTGATGTAATCGGAAATCTTCTTTACAAATCCATCATTCTGCAGCGCACTTCTCGATACATTCAACGGCAGATCCGGACAGTCGATCACACCCTTTAAGAGCATCAGGAACTCCGGAATGACCTCCTTGATATTATCCGCGATAAATACCTGGTTATTGTACAGCTTGATGGTGCCCTCGATGCTCTCATACTCCATGTTGATCTTCGGGAAGTACAGGATTCCTTTCAGGTTGAACGGATAATCCATGTTCAGGTGAATCCAGAACAGCGGTTCCTTGTAATCCATAAATACCTTGCGGTAAAATTCTTTGTACTCTTCCTCGGTGCACTCGTTCGGATGCTTGTTCCACAGCGGGTGAATGTCATTCAGTGCCACCGGACGTTTCAGGATCTTATATTTCTCGGTTCTCGGAGATACCTCCACGGTCTCTTTCGTGCCGTCCTCTTTCTCCTTTTCCTCGGTCTTTGCTTCCTCGACCACCGTCTCAACGATGGTGTCCTTATCGGTCAGCTGATCCTTCTCGATCGTCTCATACTCCGGCTCTGCCGTTGCATTTTTCAGGTAAATCTCAACCGGCATGAAAGAGCAGTACTTCTGGATGACTTCACGTGCGCGATACTCATTGCAGAACTCAGTGCTGTCTTCATTTAAATAAAGGACAATCTTGGTACCATTGCCTTCCTTATCGCCCTTATCCATCGCAAACTCAGTGCCGCCCTCAGACTCCCAGTGAACCGGCTCTGCGTCTTTCTTATAAGAAAGAGTATCGATCGTAACCTTGTCCGCTACCATGAATGCAGAATAGAAACCTAAACCGAAATGACCGATGATCTGGTCTTCGTTTGCTTTGTCCTTATATTTTGCCAGGAAATCCTGTGCACCGGAAAATGCGATCTGGTTAATGTACTCTTCCACTTCCTCGGCAGTCATACCGATACCATTATCCTCGACGGTAATCGTCTTGTCCTCGGAATTGACGGTAACCTGAATCTTATACTCCGTCTCCCCCGGCTCCTCATACTCGCCCATCAGCGCCAGCTTTTTCAGCTTCGTGATCGCGTCGCATCCGTTGGAAATCAGCTCACGATAGAAAATATCATGATCGGAATAAAGCCATTTCTTAATGATCGGGAAAATATTCTCGCTGTTGATTGATAAACTTCCTGTTTTTGCTGCCATATCTATACACTCCTTTTGATTGCAAAATACAGTGGATATCCGCTCCCGGAAATGGAGTCTGGCAGTTTCACTCTGCCGCGTCCAATCCTGCTATCCAGCTACATAAATATACGCTTGTAAAATTCTTTTTTTGTGATTTTCCATCACCGTGACTCTTATTTTAATACCAGCGTTCCAAGATGTCAATAGAAAATTAGCACTCATTTTTGTTGAGTGCTAATAAAATTTTAAAATTCTCCGTCTTGCCAATAAGAAGTCACTTGCGTCCCCCTCCCGCCTGCGATAAAATAGAATCTACGTTATTGTTTCTACATTACACAGAAAATAACGAATTTACCATCTCAGCGAGGACACATATGATTGCCTGCAATATCTGTGATATAAAATTATTTACCAAGAAACTGTTCATCGGAGAGACATTTGACCGCTTTCTGCTCAAGGAAGCGGAGATCGTAACGTTCAACACCTTCTCCATCGACGGACGCGTCCATAAAAGCTTTTATTCCGAAGAAGAGCGTGCCGAGGGGCAGATTGAAGAATATTCAACCTGGAAAACTCTGCGCCCGTTCTGTTTTTCCCTCATAAAAGGAAAAAAGCTTCCGGAGCGCTTCTCCATCATTTTGAAGCTTCCGAAAGCTGCCACCGAACAGTTTCTGACCGCCCGCAAAAGCCAATGGCTCCCGGAGCAGGTCGGCGGACTGTTCTTAAATATTCATTATGAAAACCAGCATTTAAGCTGTGTCACCGGGCTGTCGCTCAACCAATTTACGTTAGACAAGACGCTGGAACGCGAGTGGGACGAGTCGATCCGGACATTTTTGCGAAAAGAAGAGCTGCCGTTTGAGGAATAACGGCAGCCCTGTTTTATCGGAATTTCCAGTTACACATCTTCGATTAATTCTCCCAGAGAATCAGTCCATTGTCATTCAATGCCTGTTCGATCTTTTCAATATTCTTCGTGGATTCCGGTGCGGTCCGTCTTCCCAGTTCACTCATGAGCGCCTCCGTTACCAGCATCAAAGCAGTATCACCGCTCGGATGGTTCACAGAATTCGTATCAATCACTACATCTGCGATCTTTACCAATGGATTTAAGCTTGTATTTGTGATCAGTATCATCGGGATTCCCAGGTTATGTGCTAACTCTGCCACACGAATCGTCTTTTTCGTACATGGCCAGACCGAATACACTAAAAGCACATCCTTCGGCGTCGTATTGATTGCAATCCGGTCATAGACAAACTCTTCCTCCCGGCTGAGCTGGCGGATATGCGGATAAAAGCGCTCTGCCACATATTCAAAATACAGCGCCAGCGCCTTGCTGGAACGCATTCCCAATATATAGAGCTGATCTGATTCCAGCATCAGCTGGATTGCCGCCTCAAACTGGGAAATGTTTGACGGCGTACAGAGATTTTCAAGCACCTGGATTCCGTCCGCGATCGCCATATGGAACGTATCCCGGCTCGCCGTCTCCGAGGTACGGGAAAATTCTTGCCGCAGGCTACGGTACGGCGTTGTATTTTTCAAAAGCGATTCCTGTGCCAATGCTTTCTTAAATGTAGTGTAGCTGTCAAAGCCCAGAAGCTGTACCAGACGCATGACCGTCGTGCTTCCCACACCCGCATTTTCCGCCAGTTCCGCCACCGTCATCACGCCGATCTTTTCATAATTCAGCGCCAGATAATTGCAGAGAATTCTCTGTTTTTTCGGTACGGCGTCCTTGATTTTTATGATCTGTTCCAATACTTCATTGCCCATCGTTTATCCTCATTCATTCCAAGATTCTCACTCGATTTTCGTTTGGTTTTATTATATACTTTCCTTACAAATTCGTCAATTTGACATTTGTTTTTCGTCAAAGCAGACAAATTTCGGAGGATTTCTTTGTAAAAAAGGTAAATTTTATTCTTTATTATTGTATTTTGGTTGATTTATTCCTTTACAAATTCTATAATCATGTCATAAATGTCGTTTATGGAATAAATATTCTATTTTAGGAAGGGGATACTCAAATGCAACAAACTCGATCACCTTACCAAATCGCCATGCTCCAGATGAACTGCGATTTGTTCCATGTTTCTAATAATCTTGACAAAGCAGAGAAACAGATCCGGGAAGCAGCCGCTCACGGGGCAAAATTGATTTGTCTGCCAGAGGTATTTAATGTCGGCTATCTCGGCACCTGCATCCCAGATATGATGAAGCTCGCCGAAATCGAAGATGGACCTTCCTTGACACGGATGCGTAGTCTGGCAAAGGAACTTTCAGTCTTTATTCTGGCTCCGATTCTTTTTTCCACCCCATCTGGAGTCGAAAACTCTGCTTTTTTGATCGATGATACCGGCACGATTCTCGGGCATTATTCAAAAACGCATCCCGTCGGAGACGAACGAACTTATCTGCAGCGCGGCACCCAGTACCCGGTCTTTGAGACAAAACTCGGAAAGATCGGCGTCGTCATCTGCTACGACGTATGCTTTCCAGAAACCGTCCGCCTGCTGACACTGGCCGGTGCCGAACTGGTTTTAGTCCCGGCCGCATGGCGCGCCAGCTACTATTTCAAAGAATGGTGGGATTTAAACCTTGCGTGCCGTGCCCTGGACAATCTTGTATACATAGCCGCAGTCAACCGCTGTGGATTGTCCGGCGATGAGATCTTCGCAGGAAAAAGCCAGCTGGTAAGTCCTATTGGAGAACGGATTGACAGCTGCGGCGTCCAGGAAGAAGCTATTTTATATGGAAGCGTTGATTTAAACCGGATTGCAAAAGAACGTGATTTTAATACCGTTCTGACCGACCGCCACCCGGAGGACTATCGTCCTATCTGGGATACACCCTACAAGGAGGAATCATAAATGACTGATAAAAATGCTAAAAATGAAAACTCAAAAATTCGCATCATGACCTTTTTCCCGCCATTTATTATTCTGGTCGCGTTCCTTGTTTTAAGCCTTGTCGATCAGGAAACTTTTCTGGGAGTCATCAATAATATCAACAACTGGATCATCAAAAATCTCGGCTGGGCTGCCAGCATTCTCGCCCTTGCAATCGTAATCGTCGCCGTTGTTGCCATGTTTTCCAAATTTGGCGATGTACGAATCGGCGGTGAGGACGCCAAACCAGAACTGAGCAATTTTTCCTGGTTTACTATCGCCCTTACAACGACCATGGCAGCCGGTGTCCTCTTCTGGGGACCAGGAGAACCGATCGCACATTACGCGTATCCGCCGACCGAATTATACGGCGTTGAACCTTCTACCAGCGGTTCCCTGAAATTTGCCATGGAAACCATGTTCCTTCACTGGACGATCGTTCCGTATTGTATGTATACGGTTCCGGCTGTTGTATTTGCTTTCATGTATTATAACGCAAAAAAGCCGTATTCCATCGCCAGTGAAGTTTCCCCTCTTCTGGGCGACCGCTGCTACCATCCTCGCTGGATGCAAACCATCGACGCAATCACCTTATTTGCCATCGGCGCCGGTATGGCTGGTTCCGTCGCACAGGCATTCATGAATATTTCCGGCGGTATCTCTAAAATATTCGGTCTTCCGTCTAATGCCCGACTCTGGTTTATGGTTGGCATCGTGGTTGCAGCCGTTACCGTTGCAACTGCTGTTTCCGGTATCCAGAAAGCCATGAAGCACGTTTCCAATATCAATGTATACGGCTTTGCCATTTTCCTGATTTTCCTGCTGGTATTTTCAAATGCCTCCTTCCTGTTCAACCTCTCTACCGAGGCATTGGGTGGTTTCGCAGGTACCTTTATTGAACGTATCTTAATCACCGGTGAATCCGTTGGAACCCAGTGGCCGCAGTGGTGGACCACGTTCTACTGGTTCAGTTGGATGGCATGGGCACCGACCTCCGGAGCTTTCATGGGACAGATCGCTTATGGACGCAAGGTAAAACACGTTCTTGGATTATATGTAGGTCTTTGTGCTTCTGTCAGTGCTATCTGGATGGTTTTAGTCAGCGGTACTTCCCTGTGGGTACAGACCTCCGGACTGTTCGACCTCGTTGCATCTTATGACCGCGGTGTTGAAAATGTTCCTTATGATATGTTAGGCGCACTTCCACTTGGAAATCTGATCATCCCGTTATTCGTGGTTCTGATCTTCCTCAGCACCATTACCGCCTGCAACTCCAACTGCATCGCCATGGCTGGTATCTCTACACAGGGCATCAACCCAGACTCCCCGGACTCCCCGATGTGGTTAAAGCTTGTATGGTGTGTCGTTCCGATGGCAGTCGGCTATATCATGATCGCAACCGTTGGTGTCAATGGTGTCAAGATCATCGCAAACTTCGGCGGAATGTTCGCCGCCCTCATCATGATCGGCGCAACCGCCAGTCTGGGAATTCTGATTAAAAATTATAAGAAATTTGACAAAACAGACGCTGGCAGTTCTGATAAGGCATAGCCTTTCAAATTAAAAACATTCACATAAAATTTAAAAACATAAAAAATAAAGAAACCTCTGCAATTCTTCCTTGATTACAGAGGTTTCTTTAACATATATTTCCTATATTGAACCATTTATCATTATATCATAAGTACTAAATTCAGCTTTCGCCTTTGGCTCGGCTTCATTAAGTGCTTAGATATGACTCGCACTAAGTTCGAAAACACCTCACTAAGTGCTCATATTATATCATATTGAAAGGGATGTCATGAAATTTGCACAAACTAATCCAATCTTGGGAGCTATCCTATACAATTTCTTATTCGGTATCTCTTATTTACCGCTAAAAATCTTAACTGCACGCCTAAATGGAGATACTGCACTACTAATTGCGCTTCGTTTTGCAATCTGTCTTGTGATACTTTACGCCTTAAAACATACCGGACGAATTCATCTGCGTTCTCTTCGTGATATGGGCATATCTATTCTTCCTATCTGTATTTTCCAGCTGCTTAATGGCTTTTTTGAAACCACCGGCATGTGCTTCTATCCTTCTGGGAAAGCAAGTGTGGTTCTGGCATTAATCCCGCTAATTACCACCTTACTTGCCATTCCGTTTTTCCATGAAAAGCCCTCTGCAGGACAATTTTTCTTTATTCTTCTTAGCTTTTTAGGTGTTTTCATTGTTGCCGGAAATTCTGAGGATAAAGCTGCAACCGTATGGGGCTTTTTCCTGTTGTTGATGGCTGCCTTTATGTCCTCCTCCTTAAATCTCTGTATCCGGAAGCTCGGAAAACATCTGACACCTCTGGACATTACCTATGCTATGAGCTTCGCTATGTTCGCCGTTTATGGAAGCATTTCTCTGATAACGCACCTTGTTTCCAACGATCCCATCGAGTTATTTCGTCCGCTCGCGGATCCTGTTATCGTTGGCTGTCTTCTTGCCTTATCCATCGGGTCCTCACTTTATGCTTCAGCACTGCGGAACATAGTTTTTACCCATATGTCCATGGCTACTGCATCCAGCTTCAGCGGCATCTCCACTGTTACAGCTGTATTTACAAGCGTTATTATTCTTAGCGAGCCTTTCGGTTTCCATGAATTTTTCGGTATTGCTCTCGTCCTTCTGGGAATCTGGGGAGTCAATGCACTTCACCATAAAAATGGGAGATTTTCTTTCTCTCATCATTCTCCTCTATTTCACCTACATTAGTCCGAGGCGAACTTTCTATCAATAAAAAATGTGTGGCTGTTCATTTTCATGTCCAACCACACATTTTTCAGAATATACAAAGACTTATTTACTTATGACCTCTGCTTCACCTTCCCGAAGCTCATTCATCTTCTCATTATGTACACCAAAGCATTTTGCACATATCAGGAAGAGCACCACAGCAATTCCCGTTTCAATCACACCAACTGCAATACATCCCATGGAAACCGTCAAAATTGGCGTAAATGCGATGATAAAGACCTCAATCACGGACTGCAGCGTATACGAATATCCATAGTCATTCAATGTGCCGCTCTTTCCTTCCGGATCTACAATTCGAAGAAGCGTAACACCGATTGCCACCACTCCTGTTGTCCATCCAAATACAAAAATTGATCGTTCAAACCAGAAATTGCGGAACAGCTTCTGTCCAACTACAAATACTAAAAACAGGGATGTCAGCATTCCTAATACACATAAAACTAAAATCGGACCTGCAAATTCAAGTACAATGGAAATCGAAATAGATGCCACACCAAAGCCAACCAGATAATCGGTTACCATCGAACCAATCCGTCCTTCCACATGCTCATCAATACTGTCTTTAAAACGAGTATGCCCTATAATCGTGTTAATAATGACACCAAATATCATTGCCAGGCACATAACCGGTAATTCTACATTCGGTAAGAACTGTTTATAAAAATCGTAGAACTTATAACCACACAGTGTTGCAGTCAGCGTGAGTGCAAGATGAAATGCCAACGGATCCATACTCATTGGATTGATGGTTTCTTCTCCCATCGAATTTCTCTTACCTACTGGAACGATTCCTGTGCGGCACTCTTCCGGAAGAGATTCCGCTTTTTCTACCAGACGTGTTCCTCCATGTCTGGTTGCATAGTTAATACAGGCAATTCCTACAAACAAACCAACTAACAGGCCCACGGTTGCAAACGTCTGCCCCAGTACAACGCCATCTTCACGTCCCAGTGAATTGTTAAGTGCCGTTCCAATCGTTGAAGCATAGCCATGTCCACCGCAAAATCCAGATGGCATCAGCAGGGCAATTTCTGTAAATACATTTGGAAACAAAATTTTCATCAGTGCACCGCCTACCAGCAGTGCAATACCAAAACAGAAAAATTCAGCTCCCATATTGACACAAAAGGAATCGCCCACCTTTGTCAGAATCTGTTTTACATTGGTTTTATCTTTTTTCCCCAGGAACAAACCGCCAAATAATACACATACCAGCATATAAGCATAACTTCCTATTTTACCGCTCCACGGAATCACGTTTAAAAACTGCGGTCCCAGGACAAGTCCCATCAGACCTGCCAGAACAGACGCTGGAATATAAAACATCTGCAAAAATTTTATACGGGAACGCAGGAACTGGGCTATAATCAGCAGCAGCGACATAAATGCAAAATCATATAGAAACGACATATTGGTATATTCCATAGATATCCTCCTTCCAGTACACTATATTATCCCTTACCTTCTTAAAAGTACTTCTCGAAAAAAATAAAAAGGTCAAGAATTCTTATAAGTAAACTTATAATTGATTTTTGACCTTTTTATTTTTTCATATTCAATTATCAAATTTACTATAACTCTCCCAGCACCTTCCGGGGCACCGTATGCGTCATCACATAAATCTCATCTTCCGTGATTCTCTCATCCAGCAATGTCTGCATAAACAACTTCATCGCTTCCACCGGGTGTTCTCTTGAAGTCTGCCCCCGATCCGTTACCATAAAACAGTGTTCTGCTCCGACTACCCGGATATGGTCTGCCATCTCCTGCGCCGTGCATTCCTTTTCTGCCACATTATACCAGCATTTTTCAATATAAACGCCCAGAGCTGCCAGCTGTTTCTGCGTTTTTACATCGACACGCGTCCGCGGAAATTCTGGATGTGTCAGAACCATACGGTTTCCCTGCCGGATTCCCTCCTGACACAGGAGAATACCTTCCTCCGGGCTGATGTGCCCGGTCGCGACTGCCGCATCATACTTTCTGGCAATCCTCAAAATCTCCAAAACCTCCGCCCTCAGCTCCCCTGTTTCGGTCAGGATAGAGATTCCAGAGCGGTCAAAGAAATCTCCCGGCATATTCCCGGAACACAAAGAGTTCTTTGCGTCCCGGGTCGGCATCCACACGATACGGCATCCGCGCTTCATCGCATTTTCAACCGCATATGGATTGAGTCCTCCGACTGGCCAGTTTAACACCAGACCGCCATAGGCTTTCGTACACGAAGCACAGTGGATATTAGCCAGAATTGCCCGCGCAATCGTGGACTCATAGTGAGATTTCAGCATAATTCCTGCCATTCCGGCTCTCCCGGCTTCTTCTAACAGCCCGTAATCATCCAAAACTCGATGAAAGGGGGACGGGGCTGCGTGCATATGGAGGTCATACGCTCCCTGCATTAAATATGCAATCTCTTTTTCTCTGTCCATAGATTATTTCTGTAAACCAAACTGGAATGCTTTCAGATTCTCCTTGTAGAATGCTGCCAGCGCGTCAGCCAGTGCCTGGAACTTCGGATCGTCGTCAAACATCCACTCATTGTGCTTGCCATCTACATAGTATAACTGCTTCGGCTCCTGTGCCAGACGGTATGCTTCTTCCGCCTCTACACGCTGATGCAGCTCGTTATAATAGCCATGACCTACAAAGACAGCACGCGGTGCGATTCTCGGAAGCAGGTCTTCTACGTTGAAACGGATGAAGCTCTCGCCGATTGCGGTGCTCATCGGGGTCGGGAACTCCTCGCCATTATCCTTGTTGACAGAATCGCCGATACCGCCGTTGATCTCTTTTAATACATGGTCTGTATAGAAATCGCCGCTCTCTGTGATGTTCGGATAATCGGTGTACGGATGCATCAGAACCGGATCGTTGGTTGTAATTCTCTTGATACGGTCTTCTCTGAGGCGTGCAACGCTCTTTCCAAACTTATCATTTCCCATGCCGTCACGCATCCAGCGCTCGCCATTTACAAAGCTGTTCAGGGTTGCAATCGCTTTTACTTCCTTGTCACGCGCTGCAACGGTTACGCATACAGCACCGCCGACACCCCATCCAAGAAGTCCGCAGCGTTCCGGATCTACTTCCGGCTGAATCTGCATAAAGGTAAATGCGTTTGCCACGTCTTCAACCTCTGTCTCAAGGGTTGTGTACTTCGGCAGGCATGGATGAACATTCTCACTCGGCTTAAATCCTCTGTAATCGAAGCCCATGCATACAAATCCTCTTGCTGTTAAAGCTCTTGCAAACAGTGCCGGATAGCACTTATTAACGCCAGTCCATCCAGAGTTACACAGAACTGCTGGTCTCTTCTCGCCCTCTTTGTAATCATCCGGGAGATAAATATCTCCTACCATCTTTGCGCCTTCGCTGTAGAATACAACTTCTCTTGTTTTCATGTTGAAATCCTCCATTTCATTTAATTTATTCTTTTTTGTCGGTTATGGAATTTTTGTTCCTTTTGTGATTTTATATTAGATCATGTTGCAGAATTTGTCAACCATATTTTTGAAAAAAGAATGTATTTTCCATTTTGTATAGTTTTAGCTTCCTGTTTTTGTTGATCCGTTCCAAATCTTGAAACAAAAAAGGATGTGCGACCACTTCCAACTCCAGTCGCACATCCTTTTTCTATCTAATCTTCATTTTATTCCATCATCAATGTGTCGCCACATAATATCCCAGCGTTGCCGGGACTGCCTTATTCTGGTTCCAGATCGCCGGATATTCCGAGAAAGATACCGGGCAGGTGGAACGTCCTACCTCGATCGTGATACCAGGGATGCCTGCTGCCTGCTGCAGCCAGTCCTTCAAGCCGCCGACGCCCTTGCTTCCAAGAACGGAATAACCATTCAAGGCATGAACAGCGTTTGCCAGCGCCTTGGACTCTGCCGCTTTCTGGTTGTTCTGCGTATCCCAGTAAATCACATTTCCCATCGCATGATAGTTGATAACCGCATTGAATCCCGTTCCCTGAATCAGGTTCGCGATTGCCTGGCTCTCCGGCTCTGACAGTGGGTTGGTTCCCTTATAACCATTTGCAGACGGATGAGTTAAAGACACATTGATTCCCTCCCAGTTTGCTGCAAAGTTATAGTTCAGATCAACACCGCGTGCATTCGCCTTCCAGCGTCTCATATACTCTTCATAGCTGACCGTTGTCCGGCTGGATGCCTTGTCCGCCGCGTACGCCGCCTGCATCGTCTGGCGCAGTTCCTCCGACTGGATACCATTCTCGCCCATCTGGCTGATCGTAACTCCATCCGGATTCAGCATCGGCACAAAATGAAATGCCACCTGTCCCAATATATTAGAAAGCGGCTGCGTCATATAGGTACCATTATTCGTAAATCCAGCTGCCAGATACTCGAGCTGCTGCATCATCAGCGGTACAACGATATACTCTCTGGCATGAATCGCCCCCTGGAACAAAATCTTCTTGGATGCGTTCGGATTGCCGACAATCACATCGTAGATATCACGTCCGTCCGCCGATTTTCCAATCGATTTCACTGTCACTGTTCCCGGATAACGGCTTGCCAGCGCCGAAATATCGTTTACCATCTGGCTATAGGAATACTTGTCCACCGGATTGACAACCGGATTGGATAACGTCTGATTATAATAGGAATTATCCGCCTGCTGTCCCGCATTCGCGTTCGTGGTTCCCGGACCGCCCGGTCCGATCACTGGTGCTGCCGCTGCCGGATCATCCGCCGGTCCTGCATACGCTGTAACTGCCGATAAGCTGCTGCACACAACTGACAGGGATAAACAAGTTGCCAAAGCGCCTTTTCGCAGCAGGCGCTGAATTTTATTTCGTTGACTCATTCTCATGTCTCCTTCTGACCCTTTCAAACTCTTACAAACAATGTTTCTATTATAGATTTACCTCTGTCGAATGTCAACGAACTGCATAAAACTGAAAGAAAAAAGAAAGATACTTTTTCCAATTTATATTTTACTTTAACTTACCTAAAATCAGCACCACTGCCGTAATAATCAGGACAACGACGAAAATTCCCGCCATTCCTTTTCCCATAATTGCCAGCGAAATCAAAAAATTATTCCACATCCGATATTTTCCTCCATCTCAATCAGTGCACTGGCTGTCTCTTGATTTTTCATCATTCAAGTGCAGCCTTCCTTTTCCATTTTATCTGCCCGACAGACCTATATTACAAATACTGGCTTACCAGCTTAATAACCAGTCCGCCCGCGATGACCGAGGCGATCTGCCCCGATACATTGGCGCCGACCGCATGCATCAGGATAATATTTCCCTTTTCCTCCTCCATCGCCAGCTTCTGCACCACGCGTGAGGACATCGGGAATGCGGAAATGCCCGCCGCACCGATCATCGGATTGATTTTCGTCTTCAAAAACAGGTTCATAAATTTAGCAAACAGCACACCGCCGATCGTATCAAAGATAAATGCAATCAGACCGATTCCCATAATCAGAAGTGTGTCAACCCGCACAAACGCATCCGCACGCATACTGAACGAAATCGTGATGCCAAGCAGCAGGGTAATCAGGTTTGCCAGCTCGTTCTGTGCCGTCTGGGAAAGTGCCGGAAGCACGCCGCACTCGCGGATCAGGTTTCCAAACATCAGAAATCCGACCAGCGCCACCGATGCCGGAGAAATCAGTCCGACAATGATAGTAACCACAATCGGAAATGCGATCTTGGTCGTTTTGGACACATTTTTCGGACTGTAGGTCATGTGAATCCGGCGTTCTTTTTTCGTCGTCACCAGACGGATCGCAAATGGCTGGATGATTGGCACCAGCGCCATGTAGGAGTACGCCGCCACCGCGATCGCGCCCACATAGTTGGAATGCATGATCTGGGAAACCAGAATGGAAGTCGGTCCATCCGCCGCACCGATGATTCCAATCGATGCCGCATCCCTGAGTTCGAATCCCATCAGCGATGCCGCACAGATCGCAAAGAAAATGCCAAACTGCGCCGCCGCACCAAATAAAAACATGATCGGCTGTGACAGAAGCGGTCCAAAGTCAATCATTGCCCCGATTCCGATAAAGAGCAGAATCGGAAGCGCCTCCGACGCGCTGATCGTCGTCTCAAACAGCCACTGTATAATACCCTGTGTCTCCCCGATGCCCTCCGTCACCTGGTTAATGACGCCGGATAATGGCAGGTTTACCATGATCGCGCCGAATCCCATCGGCAGAAGCAGCGCCGGTTCGTATTCCTTTTTGACCGCCAGCCAGATCAAAAGCCCGCCGATCAGATACATCACAAACTGCTGCGGCGTGATCGCCATGACGCCTTCCCATAAAAATTCCATGTTGTTCCTCCTGTTAATTTTGTTTTCCTTCATAAATATTCTGTTTCCTGGAGCCCCTTGCCAAGATACACCTGCTCTGGCAGCTGTCTTGCTTCGCGCCAGGTATACATCCATGTGAGTATTTTTGTTTCATAGGACGCAATTTCCTATGAAACATGAAAAGAATGTGCCTTGGCACATTCTCGCGCCGAGCGCGGTCGCTTGCGACATGTTTCTGCTTCGCGCGAGTGCGCATCCTCGCGGAGCGTTTTTTGTTTCATAGGACTCTATTTCCTATGAAACAAAAAAGACTTTCAGCATACGTTTCATCCACATATGCTAAAAGTCTTGTTCCTCACATTTGAATCATACGGCACACGCTTTTTGTTACAAAAGCACACTGCCATCTGACTTACACAAGGCATGTAACCATGAGGTTTACTATCCTCAGGGTTTGTTGGTTACATGGTTATAACTACTCCCTTTTAACGCGATCATCATATCATACGGTTTTTTCCCCGTCAAGGTCAAACTGAGTATTTTGTGTTAAGAAAATGAAAAGCTACGAAAGCACTAAACCTGCTATGCTTCCGCCGGCATATTGACACCCGCGATCTTAATATTAACTTCCAGAACCATCAGACCGGTCATATTTTCAATCGCTGTCTTTACTTTGTCCTGCACCTTTTCACTGACTGCCGGGATGCTGTAGCCATATTTCATATTTAAGGACAGATCCACAACCACGTGATCCTCGGTTACGGTCACTTTCACGCCCTTGCTCAAATTTTTCATGCCGAGCTTTCCGACCAGTTCATTTGTGATATTGCCAGCCATCGAATCGACACCGTCTACCTCGGTCGCTGCCAGACCTGCGATGATCGCCACTACCTCATCGGCAATTTTCACTTCTCCAATGCGGTCCTTTTCATATACGATATGTGTGCTTCTATCTTCTGCTTCTCTCGCCATTCCAAATCCCTCCTGACCACTTCCATGTACGCCCGGAATCTTCTCTTCCCACAAAAAACAGATGCTCGAATACTTCCAGAAATACATTTCAATTAAGTGTTTTTATTATACCAAAAATACAGGAGTTTGCAAAGGCATTTCCGGTTCGAATCTCATCCGAGTTACTGTTCACGCATACGTGCCCAGTAACGGAATTTGCCGTGGCTTCGCAATTTAATACGGCAAATTCCTGCTGCCACCACGTTTTCTTACGGCACTTTCGGTTCCAAAAGTGCCTACCCGTGAACATTAACTCATCCGAACTTCCTCAATCTCCCAGGTTTAAAAGGGAAATCACGATATTTTCCGCCGATATCTCGGTTTTCCGTTTTACAATATCCTCGATCTGCGCGCGCTGCGGATCTGTGATGGACGGCGCGTTGACAACGACATCCACTTTTCCATCCGTGATGCTGACAACCGGATCGGCAAATCCTTTCGCCATCAGAAGCGTTTCCGCTGCATTTTCCTTCTCCGCTATCGCATTGAGTGCCAGCATATCCTGAACGGCTGCCTCTTTTGCCGACGCATCCAGATTTTCATTGTTAATCAGGGCATTCAGCGCTTCGCGGTTCTTGGCGCGGATCTGTTCACGGCTGAGCTGTACATTGGCTATGTACTCTGCCACGCCGGTTCCGCCTGTCAAAACCGCCTCGCCCGGGTTATCGACTGCCGGATTGTCCGCAGATGCCTCCTCTCCGTCCGCCGCCCCCTGCGCTGTGCCCTCCTCACTGCCTGCTGCCAGCGGATCGCCCTCTCCCGGATCGTCAAGACTTGCAATCTCCTCATATTCACCGTCCGCCACGCTTCCGGACACCGCCTGATTTTCCGAATATATATCGCTATCTGAAATCTTGGTCGCCCCCGCTTCATATGTATCCGCCCCCGGCAGATCGGATTTTCCCGCATAGTTGAGATACCCCGCCGCCGCAATCATGATCGCCAGCGTCGTGATGATGATTTGATTTCTCCTGAAAACGCGTTTCATCTTCATTCTCATATTTGCATACTCCTTTATTCCACCCGCTTTAATACTTTTATTTTATGTGCCGGCAGTCCGAATAATGCCTGCATCGCTTCCGAAATTTCCTTCTGTACCGACGCATTTCCTCCTCCCTGTGCGCTGATCACGATACCGGAAATCTCCGGTGCCAGCTCTTTTTCAACTACCGGTTCCCCGCTGCCTGAACTTCCCGTCAGCACGGTGCTCTCCCGCAGCGATTCATCCGCCTGCTGCCGCGTACCACCCGAAGAATCCGTCTCCGAGGTGGACGCCCGGCTTCTCTCCTTATCCACCCGCAGCACCTTTTCCGAAGAAGAAAACAGAGTCAGCATCACATCCACCTCACCCACGCCGTCCACCTTCTTTAAAACGTCCCGGATCCGCTGCTCCAGGCGAAGCTCGTAGAGGCGGTTCGTGTCCTGCTTGGATGCAGTGCTTGGCAAACCTGTTTCGACATCCGAACCACTCTCTTCTGAACTTCCATTTTTGTCCTGCCCTGCTCTATGCCCAGAGTTTATTTCTGTTTCACTCTCCGCCCATCTTTCCCCTGACCGCAAGACTCCCGTCTCACTCGTCTTCTTCCCAAACGGCGCATATAAGATCAGAATTGCCAGCCCAAGCACCAGCAAAATCAGCCATTTTTCATTTCGTTTGACCCATTCCTTGTCAAGGTTCCATCCTGACTTCCACATGATCCGCCTCCACCTGATAAAACGATGCCAGCCGCTGCTGAAGCTCCCAAATCTTTTCCCCATTCATCCATGAAACTGCCTGCGCGGCGGCGGGTTCTCCCTGCTTCTGCTCCTGTTTAAGTGAAATTTCAATCGGGGGAATTTTTTCTATTTCAATCATCGAACTCTGATTCTCCTCCAGTTCCGCCGCTTCCATCCCCGCTTCCATCCCCGCCTCACTTCCCGCCACATACACCGTCACACTCCGCACCGAGGCAAATTGCTCCGACTCCGGATCTTTTTCCAGCTCTACATCCGCCTTTTCCACGGAAAATCCCGCTTCCGCTGCCACCCGCACCGCCTCCTTGGATGCTTCCGCCTCATACTGGCTCAAAACCATATTTCTGCGCCGCACCTCTATCTCATCCATCTCACGTTTCAGCTCGCCCGCTTCATTTTCAAACGAAAGAGATGTAAACAGATAATTCAGCCGCTCCTCCAGCCGCAGCCCGTCCGTCAGCGGCTTAAGCACAATCAGAAGCAAGATACAGCCCGCAAACAGGCGAATATATTTTTCATACTTATGTGCGGGCAAAAGCCCGGTCAGAACGGTCAGAAACACAAGATAACTGACGATATTCCCCGCCCAGTGAGTAATTACTTCCATCTTCTACCCCGCAAAATAAGCCGCGTTCGTGCTCGCACACACCACCGCGATCGAAAGCGCAAATAACACCAACGCCGAACCAGCTGCTGCCAGCAAAAAATAAAATCCTTTCGCCACTGCGCCGACTGCCTCCACCACCCGGCTGTCACTGACCGGCTGCAAAAGCGCCGCGCTTCCCTGGCACCCCAGATAGAGGATTAAAAGTTTCAAAAGCGGCAGAAGCGACACCGCCGCCAACACAAGCACTCCCCCGATGCCCACCGTATTCCGGATCAGGACGCTGCTTCCAAGAAGTACCTGCGACACTGCCGCCGCGCCCTGTCCGATTCCCGGTATCAGGCTGACCGCCCGCCGCAGCGCCGTCTGGCGCACCGAATCTGTATACGGCGCAATCATTCCCTGCAGCACATGAAAGCCCAGCACCACTCCCAAAAGCGCCTTGCTGCCCCAGCGCATCCCCTGTTCCAGCAATTCCAACGCTTTTGAAAACAAATCCTTCGAGCTTAAATGTCCCGCCAGCGACAGCAGGACATACAACTGGGTGCATGGCAGAAACAACCGTAAAAACACCCATTCCGCCACATTGACAGAAGCAAGTGTCCACGCATATCCGGCTGCTGCCGAGGTACTTCCCCCGGAAAAGGAAACAGCCAGAAAAAAAGCAGGAACCAACACCCGGACAAATTCAAAGAGCTGCTCCAACAGTGTCCGCGTGATCCGCACCCCATTCAAAAAACTGGCGGCAAGCAGTGTAAAAATCAGAAGATACGTGACATAAAAGCCCATCTCCGATACCTGACTGTCGGCAAAAAGACTCGAAAAGCTGGCGAACACCGCCCCTAAAATTCCCAGAAGGATGACCTGCCCCATCCATCTGCCATTTTCTGAAATTTCCCGAAATAGGGCTGTCCGGCAAAAATCCATCAGCATCCGAACCACTCTCTGATAATTGCCAGAGAGAAGCATCGAAAGGATTTCCCGGAATGAAAGCCCCGGGACTGCCGAACCTCCCGCTTCCCTTAAAAATGCTTCGATTCTGCTTAAATCCAGTGAGTTCAGAAGAGAATCCATGTTCTCTCCAGAAACACTGAAATCCGAATCTTCAGATATCTTTTCACCATTTGCCGCCGACACCGTTAAATGATTTCCTGCCATCAAATATACACTCAAGAATATAACGCTCACTGCCCGCACAACCATCTTTGTTCCCACCGTCACCTGCTCTCACCATCTCTCCGCTTTTCTGCACTTACCACTTCCCTACGCCAAAAACTGCTTCACCGTCTCCAACAATGCCAGCAGAATCGGCATACTGACCGCCAGAATGGACAGCTTCGCAAATATCTCAATCTGTGTTCCCAGCGAACCGTACCCGGCATCCTTGCAAATCCCGGAGGCAAATTCGGCAATATAAGTGATTCCCGCCATTTTCAAAAGCGCCGACAAATACACTGGACTGATCCCGATGCAGGATTCCATCGTCCGAAGTGTTTTCAGAATCACTTCCAGCTTTCCCGCCGCATAGAAAAAGAGACACAACCCCGCCGCCATCACAATGTACGTCCCATACTCGCTGTCTTTTCCCTTGAGCTGGACTGCCAGAAGAACTGCCGTGATCCCAAGAACCGATACGGTTAAAATTGACATTTTTTACCGTCCTTCCCTGCAATGTACTCTCGGAGTCTTTCCCGCACTCGCTTTTTCGGCTGATTTTTCGCCAGCTGCACCCGAATTTCATCAACATACGCCTCAGAAATTTGGGCTCAACTGACAAAAAATCATCTCACAAAATCAAGCATAGAAGGATTCCGAGAGTACATTACAACGCAAACAATTCCTTCATCGTCTCAAACAATTGATAAATATACGGCACCATCCAGAACAGTACCAAAAGAAGACCCGCAAGACTTGTGAGAAATGCCTGTTCCTCCCGCCCGCTGTGTTTGAGAATCTGGCAGAGGACGGAAACCAGGATACCGACTGCCGCAATCCGAAATATTAGATTAACTCCCATTTTCTTCCCCCACTTACATCAACACCACTGCCAGAAACAGCCCGCCTAGTATCCCAAGTCCCCAGCACAGCCGTTTCTTCTCCGGCTCTTCCCGCCGCAGCTGCTCAATCGCCCGTTCCAATTCTTCCAGATACAGTGCCAGCGTCTTTTGCTGCATTTCCAGATCGAGATACCCGATGCTGTTTCCAAACCGGCACATCAGCTCCCATTCCTCTGTTCCCAACATCGGACGAATCCCCTGCTCTTCCAGAACCGCTTCCCAGATACGCCCAAACGGACACTCTGGATTCGCTTCCAGCCGCTCTCCTGCCACCAAAAATAGTTTTCCCGCTTTTCCATCCCCGCGTGCCCCCGCCCGGCACAGTGCCAGAGGAAGAACTGCCTGTGTATACCCAATCTCTCCCTGCAGTCCCGCGGCAATCCGTTTTACTTCCTCCAAAAAACGCCTCCGGCCAATCAGGCGCAATGCCTCACCCCCGCCAATCCCCGCACACGATACACATACAAGGCAGATTCCAAGCAATTTTATCCACATATGAGCTCCTCGCCAGCTGCATCATATACCGCCTCCACCGTTCCCGGTCCGCGTCTATTTCCCAGCACCACATACCGCTCAAACCGTTTTTCTTGCAAAAAAGAGGACAAGCCCGGTTTTTCCCGGATGTCCTCCATCGAATTTCCATGTACGGTTGCCAGAATCCTGCAGCCACAGTTCATCACATAGCGAAGCGCCTCCAAATCATTCTCACCGCCGATCTCGTCCACCGCGACCACCTCCGGTGCCATCGAGCGGATCAGCATCATCATTCCCTCCGCCTTGGGGCAGGCATCCAGCACATCTGTCCGGCAGCCAACATCGTTTTGCGGGATTCCCTGATAGCAGGCGGCAATCTCCGAACGCTCATCCACCACCCCGACCGTCTGCGCCCTCACTTTTCCACCATGCTGCTTCCTCATCTCCACCATTTTTCCAGCTTTATTTTCATGTCCTGCACCTGCCTTAGGCCGTTCAAAGCTCCCCCTCAAAGCAGAGCCCCTATCCTTTCCCTCTTCTCCATCCGACACCATCCGGATCAGATCCCGCAGAAGTGTTGTTTTTCCGCATCTCGGCGGCGCAATCAGAAGCGTATTCCGGATACTTCCCGTCCCTGGATCCGTCAAAATCGACCGTATTTTTGCTGCACATCCTATCATCTGATGCGAAAAACGGACATTTAAAAAGGTTATCGGATGAATCGCCTTTATATGTCCGTTTTCCAGTATCGTCCTTCCAGCCACGCCAATCCGGTGTCCGCCCTGCACGGTCAGAAACCCCTGCCGGATTTCCTCCCCGTAAGCATAGAGGGAAGAACGAGCCGCGCATTGCAGCGTCTCATCCACATCCTCCCGGCTGACCCGGAATCCACTTCCGGCTGTGTACTCTTTATTTTTATATATGTAATACAGCGGCGCGCTAACCCGCAGCCGTACCTCTTCCATTCCATCCGCCTCAAGCGGAAGCGCCAGAAGCTGCTCCCGGATATTCCGGGAGAAAAAATGAAACAGCGCCCTCACATCCTGCTTTGATTGTTCCTCCTTCATCAGCCCGTCCTCCTTATCTCAATATATGAAGGACTGGCTAAAATATACCATCCGCCTATGCATGCACGGACGCACTTTCCATCCGCCGCAGCCGTCTCACCTCCACACCTGCCATCGCAAGCGCCACCACGCCCGCCACAAAGTCCGCGATCGGTCCGGCATACATGATGCCGTCAATGCCGATAAACAGCGGCAGAATCACAATCAGCGGCAGTAAAAAGAGAATCTGGCGCGTCAGGGACAGGAAAATACCCTTTTTCGGTTTTCCAATCGCCGTAAACAGGTTCGACGCAATCGGCTGCACACAGTTTAAGAACGTGAAAAACAGGTAAATCCGGAAATATTTTTCCGCAAACTGGAAATACATCTCCGATCCTTCCCCGAACAGCCCGATGATCGGACGCGGAATCAACTGGAAACACGCAAAGGACACCGCCGACACCGCAAATCCCCACCTGAGCGCCAACCCATACACCTGCCGCACGCGCGCATAATTTTTCGCGCCATAATTGAAACTTGCGATCGGCTGCATCCCCTGCGAAAGACCGATGACGATCGAAAAAAACACCTGATTGACCTTCGTGATAATGCCGGCACACGCCAGCGGAATCGATTCCCCATAGTCCGAATGCGCACCGTAGTAGGTCAAGGATTTATTTAACACGATCTGCACCACCAGCATCGCAAGCTGGTTGAAAAATGCCGCCGCCCCCAATGAGGTAATCATGCTTACATATGTTCTCTGTGGTCGAAGATGCGCCGCTGTCAGCCGTCCGTTTTTGTAACGGCGCAGATACCGGATAATCAGGATTCCTGAAAAAATCTGTCCAATGATCGTCGCCAGCGCAGCACCCGCCATTCCCATATGAAATCCAAAAATAAACAGCGGATCGAGCACCGTATTGATCAGCGCCCCGGATAAATTGTAAAGCATCGCATTAAGCGGGCTTCCGTCCGCCCTCACCAGATGCCCGCCGCCGTTGGTCAGAATCAGAAATGGAAATCCCAGAGCCGTGATACCCGTATACGTTTTGGCATACGCCAGCACATTGTCCGGCGAACCGAAAAAGCGCAGCATCGGCGTCAGGCAAAAAAGCGCCACAGTCCCCAGAATCACACCGCTTCCAAACAGAAGCGTCGCCGCATTTCCAATATAAAATAACGCCTTTTCCCGATCGCCGCCTCCCAGCGTCAGGTTAAAGGACGCCGCACCGCCGATTCCAAACAGAAGCGCCAGCGCCACACAGGAGATCGTCAACGGAAACGCCACGTTCGTCGCTGCATTCCCCAGCTCTCCCACGCTTCTTCCGATAAAAAACTGATCGACGATATTATAAAGGGCGCCTACCAGCATCGCGATAATACTTGGCACCGCAAACTGCCGCAAAAGCCCGCCGATCGGCTCCGTGCCTAGTATATTTTTCTTCTGTACCTGTTCCATGAATCTTGATTCTCCTGTCTACGTTACTGCGAACAATTATCAGTCTACCTCTCGTTACTGATAATTTTTCCTCTTTACATGCCTTCCCCGCGCATGATACACTACCATCAGTTATTAAAACGGAAAGGACTTAATCACATGAATCTTTCATCCTTACTGCAATTTCGGGACGAGTGGGCGCGTTTCAAAGCCCGCCACCCTAAATTTTCCCCTTTTCTGAAAGCCGCCTACACCCGCGCGCTGCGCGAGGACAGCGTCATTTCCCTAAAAGTGACCGCCCCGGACGGAACCGAGGTGGCATCTAACTTAAAGGTCAAAAAAGAGGATCTCGAACTGCTCTCACGCATTATGAATAGCTGATTTTTAATCACCCATCATGCATTATGTCTACTTATGATACGGTTCTCCTTTTATAATCCGGAAACTCCGGTAAATCTGTTCCAGCAAAATCACGCGCATCAGCTGGTGTGGAAAGGTCAGGCGCGAAAAGCTGATCTTCGTGTCTGCACGGTTTAACACCGCCTGCGACAACCCCAGCGAACCTCCGATGATAAACTGCAGATGGCTCTCACCTCGCACGCCCAGGTCTTCCATCCATGCCGCCATCTCCTCCGAGGAACGCTGCTTTCCATCGATCGCAAGCGCAATCACATACGCGTCCTCCTTGATATGCGCCAGAATCCGCTCGCCCTCCTTGTCGCGGATCTGCGCTTCCTGCAGCTCACTCGCCTTATCCGGCGTTTTTTCATCCGCCACCTGCACGATCTCCAGACGGCAGTAACGCCCCAGCCGCTTGCTGTACTCCACGATCGCCGCCTCCAGATATTTTTCCTTAATTTTTCCTACTGTCACTAACGTAATCTTCACTTTTTAAGCTCCCGTTTTAAAAATGCCAACAGATTCAGCCGCGCCCGGTCTTCCGTCTCTTTGCGTCTCGTTTTTACCTTTTTCACGACCGTTCCCTCCGGCTCCCGATGAATCCGGTAGATGATCCGCAGATATTCCGCGACCTCTTCCCATGCCTCGCGGCTCTCCGGAATCAGGTCGAGTCCCATCTGAAATACATGGAACATCCCGTCATAGACCGAGCAGCGCACCTTGACACCCTCGGCGCGCGCCTTTTTCGCTGCCGCCCTCGTATCATCTAAAAGCACCTCATACGCGCCCACCTGCATCAGCATCGGCGGAAATCCTTCAAAATCTCCAAACAGCGGTGACAGATACGGATTTTTCGGATTGGCATTCCCGATGTAGCTGCACTGGTACAACATATTTTCCTTCGAATTGCCAAACAGCGGATCGATCGTATAGTTTTCCTCATACGATGCCCCGCTCAGACTTACATCCGTCCACGGCGACATCGTGATAATGCCCGCAGGAAGCGGCAGCCCATGATCCTTCGCATACAGACAGAGCGCCAGCGCCAGGCCGCCGCCCGCCGAATCCCCGGCTACCACGATCTGGGACGGCTGGTATTTCTTCTCTTCCAGAAGCCACCGGTACGCGTACACCGCATCCTCCAGCGCCGCCGGATACGGATGCTCCGGCGCCACCCGGTAGTCCGGCGTCAGAACATCCGCGCCGAAGCTGATCTGTGAATACTTAACCGCAAACCGCCGGTAAATATTTTTCATCGGACCGATATACCCGCCGCCGTGCAGCTGCAAAATGACGCGCCCCGTCACCGCCTGCTTCGGCTTCAAATATTCCATCACAAACTGTTCTGTTTTTACCAGCTCATAAATATATTCCGCCGGACATCTCCACGCCGGTTCGACCGGATTTTTCCGGAATTCGCCGGTCTGGATCGGCTTCTTTAACGATGTCTCCATCACGTCACTCATCATATCACGCGTCAGATTGCCTATCATGCTGACTGTTTTCCGACTCATGCTTCTTCCCTTTCTTTCATCCAAATTTTCAATCTTCGTATTTTTATAGATCGTTCCTTTACTGTGACCGATTTTCCTGCCATTTACACATGAAACCGCCTCTTCAATTCCCGCTTCACACTCCGGTCGCCCAGAATCACCGTCGCCGCCAGCGCTGCCACCGACACACCTGCTGCCAGCACCGTCAGAAGCGGATGATGCGTCCACCCGATTTTCCAGAAAATCAACGGCACAAAGCTCAGAAATGTAATTGTGATCTGATACATAAAATAGCTCTGCCAGTTCATCCGGTTGACTAACATCATCAGAAGAACCGCCGCCACCTCAAACAGTGCGACGCATGGGATCGCGTAGTCCACCGACCACCCCCGAAGCCCTGTAAGCGCGTCAATCAGAAGCAAAATTGCCTGAATTCCCAGGGACTGCCGCACCAGCGTTCCTGCCAGGCTCGCATGCCGCATGACCGAAAACCGCAGCGTCATCGCCACATATGCCGCCGCGCCCGCCGTCAGAAGCGACCATTTAAACGGAATCCGATGATAAGTCGCCAGATTCGTAAGCCCCGCCAGAAGCGATACGAGCACCAATGACACATAAAATCCCCGCACCGCACGGCGCACGCGCTCTCGATCCTGGGCAATCACTGGATAACGTCCTTTATCATGCTCTGTATCCGTGATTCCATTGCTCTCGCGCTCTACCCGGATGCCCTTTTCCTCCAATAAGTGAAAGAAAAACTTCGGAAGCCGGTTCTCTGCCATCGCGCTCGTAAACGACAGGCATAATTTCCCGTCATACGCCACCGCCCCGCATTTCATCCGCTGCTTCGGCGATGCGCCGACAAGAAGCTGAAAGCCCTCGATCGAATCTTTCAGTTCCTCCCGAACCTGCGCCGGTCCGATATTGGAAAATGTCATCGTGTGGGCGCGGCTGGTGTGCAGAAAAATCAACTGCATCGCCAGATGTTTGACAAATAGCGGGATCGCCCGCACATACCATTTTTTCTCATTCGACACATTGTAGGAAATCGTCTCCTCCAGCCGATCCTTCACGATCTGCTCATCCATCTGGCGGCTCACAGACGCAATCACTTCTTCCAATGCCTCCGGCGCCTTTCCCGCCGCCCACGAAATATTCACGACAGCAAAGAAGTTTGCCAGCGTCTCCGACTCAAAAAAACTCCGTAGGTTCACCGGAAGATTGAGCGCCACCGGACGTTTCAGCGTTTTCCCATCCGTCTCCGTCTGGATGATCGCCCAGAGAAGCACCGCCGCCAGATATTTGGTGATGCTGACCCCCATCTTCCTGCATTCCGTCTTCAGTTCCGACACCTCAATCGTCCCCTGCAGCACTGCCATCTGATCAAATGGGAGAAATTCCCCCTGAATCGCAATCGCCGGTCTGCTGTTATAATGCCGATGCGGCAGTTTCCGGTAATGTCGCAGATAATCGTCCTCCCGGAGCGGCGAAAACTCCCGCTCCTGCACCATAACCGGCAATTTTTTCACCAGTTCCAGATAATGTTCTGTAAGCCGTGAAGCAAACCGCAGCGCCCCCAGTCCGTCCGTCAGCCCGTGAAACACTTCAAAATTGATCCTGCATCCATAGTAGCTCACACGGAATGGGAACCGCGCGCCCCGGTGCGGATCAATGAAACGGCACGGTGCACTCTGTTCTTCTTCCACGCCCGGATTCCGGTTGTTCGTCTCAAAATAATACCAGAAAAATCCCTTCCGCAGCTTCACCCGGAAATTTTCAAACTCCGGAAGTGTCCGCACAAGCGCCCTTTGCAAAAGCTCCGGATCTACTTTTTCTTTCAGAACCGCCGAAATCCGGAATACACTGCTTAAATCCTCCCCCGACACCGCCGCAAAGAGCTTCGCCGTGTTATCCAGCCGCCTCCACGCGGCGCCCTGGATGCGAAGACGCTTTTTCTTTGGTTTTTCCTTTCGTTTCTTCTCTACTTTTTTTGAAACTATCTGTCCCGGCTCTTCCTGCTTCCCTGCAATTTCATCCTTCTGATCCTGTTCTTGGTTTTCCTCGTTCATTCTCTGCCCCATCTGCCTTTGCCACCTAAAGAAAAAGAGCAGCTGCCGGGATACACACTCCCCTGCAGCGCCCCTTTCATCCTCTTCTGAGTTCTTTTCTACATTACCGAATCCGGAAATAATACCCCACGCCCCATTTCGTATGTACATATTTCGGATCACTCGGGCTCGGCTCGATCTTCTCGCGCAGCCGCCGCACATGAACGTCTACGGTGCGGACATCGCCGCCCGCCGCCGCCCGGTTGCCCCAGACAAAGCGCAGCAGCTCCTCGCGGCTGTAAACCTTGCCCGGATTGCACACCAGGAGCTCCAGAAGGTCAAATTCCTTCGCGGTCAGATTGATCTCGCGGGAAGCGATAAAGACCCGGCGGCTGTCCGAATCCAGCGTCAGATCGCCCGCCTCGATGACTTTCTTTGTCTGCTGCGGCTCCTGTCTCGATTTCTTGGAGTTGCGGCGCAGGATCGCCTTGATGCGCGCCTTTACTTCCAAAATGTTAAATGGCTTTGTGATATAATCATCGGCGCCGTATTCCAGCCCCAGAATCTTATCCATATCGTCGCCTTTTGCGGTCAGCATAATGATCGGCATCTCGGAGAACTCCCGGATTGCCTGGCAGACTTCAAATCCGTTCAGCTTCGGCAGCATCACGTCCAGAAGAACCATATCATACTCCGTCTCCTTTGCCATCTGAAGCGCTTCCTCCCCGTCATAGGCGCAGGCAACTTCAAATCCATCCTGTTCCAGACTGAAACGGATTCCTTTTACTATTAATTTTTCATCATCTACCACTAATACCTTCGCCATTCTCCACCTCAACCACTATGCTTCTATCTCTCTATACTGTAATCTTATCTTTTATCTTCTGAAATGCCGCGTTCTTGATGCCAGGCACCTTCATAATATCCTCAATCGTCCGGAAACCGCCCTTCTGATCCCGGTAAGAAAGAATCGCTTCCGCCCGCGCCGCGCCGATACCGTTTAAAGTCATCAACTCTTCTTTGGAAGCTGTGTTTAAATTAATCAATGCTGCACTGCTTCCAGATTTCTGCGAAGCTGACTCGCTGCCATTCCCAGCAGCGCCTCCGGCTCCCAGAAGCCCGGAGACATCCTTCCCTGTTTCCTGATATTTCCGAATCTCTTCCCGGCTCGGAATCCGAAGCTGCTGTCCATCCTCGATCGCCTGCGCCAGATTTACAGATTCCTGCGCCGCCTCCGACGTCATCCCGCCCGCCTTTTCAACCGCCTCATACATACGGCTGCCCGCCGGAAGCTCATAGACGCCCGGTGCGGCTACCTCGCCGCAGACGTGGATATATAGGATTCTCGGTTCCGGCGTTTGGGGATTTTCTTTTGATTGCCCCTCAGGCGCAGCGTTCTCTGCTGCTTCATTATCCCCATCCACTGCCCCGCCGTTTGACCGTTTTGCTGAACGTTCGGAGCTTTTCTGCGAATCATCCACTTCTTTTGAAAAACTATTCTGCGTCTCCAGCACCACCGTCTGCTTCTCTCGCCGGCTCTGCACACCAAAACACAAAACAGCCGCCAAAAATACCACGCCGACTGCCCCTGTTCGCATCCATCGTTTCCGATTTACTGTTTGATTTGTCTGTTTCATCTTCTGCACCCCTCTTTTTCCGAGGCGCGTTTTGTCCGTAATTCTATTCTAACCAAAACCCCCTTTAAACACAAGCAGAAAATTTTTATTCCCATCTGAAAATCACAATCCCCGCAATCGCAACTGCCGCCCCGATCGCCTTGCGCCACTCAAATCCCGCTTTCTCCACACCGAACCAGCCAAACACCTCGATCAGGTACGCCACCAGGATCTGTGCCACGACGATCAGAAGCGCTGATTTTGCCGGTCCCAGCGCGTCAAAGCTCTTGATGACCGTGTACGTGATAAATGCCCCGATCACACCGCCGGTCAGCATATACCGCGGTTCGATCTGCCAAAGCTCCGATACCGCGCCGCGCCCCGTAAAAAGCCACATCAGCAGGCAAACCACAAACGCACTTATCTGCACCCAGCCAGCCGATACCCACATGCTGGTCTGCTTCATCACGGCAGAATTAAACACGCCCTGTATACTCATGAGTGCGCCGGAAACCAGCGCGGTTATCATTCCCCACATAAAAAATAAACCTCCGCATTCTGTTCTACATTCTCATGAAACAGCAGCCGTTTCCGACCATTCATTTCACACTGTTAGTATCCCAGATATGCGAAGGTTTATACAATTTGTGTTTATTCCCTTTTCCTGTTTAAAATCCGATTTTTCCTCCAAAACCAGACAACCTTTCATGCAGCTGATCCCTATTGAATGGAAAACGTAGCCGACACCTCTGCCTCAACATCCACCTGCCCCGGCATCAGGTTTCTGCCTGCACCCGCATCTTCCATCGCCATTTCCTTCATCGCCATGCCGCTGCTGTAAGAAGTGTCATAATAACGCGCCTGCTGCCCGCTGCTGTACTCCTGCACATTCGTCATCGTTCCCAGCTTGCAGCCGCCTGCCTCCGCCATCGCTTCGGCTTTCACGCGCGCCGACTCAATGGCTTTTTTGAGCGCTTCCTGATAAATCTCATCAAAATTGCTGCACTGGTACTGGACCGAATCGATCGAATTGATACCCGCATTGACCGAATCGCTGATGATCGCCCCTGCATCCTCAATCGCAACATCCGATACAACCACCTCCGTCGTCATCTCATAACCAGTGATCTTCTTGCCATTGTCCCAGTCATAGATCGGATTCAGCCCCAGACCGCTCGTCTGCACCGAGGTATCTGCAATTCCCTTTTCCTTCAAAAGCGCCAGAACCGCATCCAAATCCGTCTGATTCTCCGACTGGCAGGTGCTCGCATCCGCCGCCTGTGAATAGACACTGTAGGTAATTTCCGCAATATCCGGCTCCGCCTTGATTTTCTCCTGGCTCGTCACCGTGATCCCCGTATTTTCCGCCGACTGCACCGTCACCGATGCCGGTGCGGACGTACAACCTGCCAGACCTGCCGCCGACGTCATTGTCATCGTGCCTGCTGCCAGCAGAAATGCCATCCTGTTTCGCATCATCCCCATTTTTCTCATAAAAAATTCCTCCCGTTTTTCTGTTTCATCCGTGAGTTCCACCCCACAATGAGTTCGGACCTTCCGGAACAACTGCTGGTACACTGTCATTCTTACTATAGTTATACCTGAAAACGAGAGGAAATGTATTGCTTTTCTCTTAACTTTCTTTCGCTTATTTATTACTATTTTTTTCCTGTTTCATCCGTGCTGCGCGCACCAGATGCTGTGCCAGAACCGCCGTCGTCACGCCGCCGACACCGCCCGGAACCGGGGTTGCCGCCGAAGCAGTTCCTTCCAGATCGGCAAAATCCACATCGCCGCAGAGTTTTCCATTTTCATCTACATTGATCCCAACGTCAATGACAACCGCATCCTTTTTTACATAGGTGTGGTTGATCATCGCTGCTTTTCCCACGCAGGCAGCCAGAATATCCGCCTCCCGGCATACCTCCGGCAGGTTGGCGGTTCTCGAGTGGCAGATGGTCACGGTCGCATTTTCATGCAGAAGCAGCATCGAAAGCGGGCGTCCCACAACCATGCTTCTTCCTACGACTGCCACCCGTTTGCCAGAAAGCGCGATATCGTTCATTTTCAGCATGCATACCACTGCCTCCGCCGTACACGGCGCAAAACCGCTCGTATCGCCGCTGAACACCTTTGCGATATTGACTGGGGAAATACCGTCCAGATCCTTCGCCGGATCGATCATTTTTTCAATATCCTGCTCGTTGATCTGTTTTGGAAGCGGGCGCAGCATTAAAATACCGTCCACCGACGCATCCGCATTGATCGCCGCAAACTCCCTCTTAAATGCCTCGTCCGAGATATCTCCCGGAAATACCTTCGATTCCACCTCAAGCCCGAACGATGTCAGCTTCTTCGTCGCGCCTTTCTCATAGGAAATATCATCCGGATTCTCGCCCACCCGGATAATCGTCAGTTTCGGCACCCATGTCAGGGTTTCCAGCCCTTTTTCCACCTGCTCTTTCAGCTTTGCCGAAACAGCGGCTCCCTTCATTGTAATCATCTTGTCTGCACCTTTCGTTTTTATTTATGATGAATTTCCCGCGCTTTCGCGCATATTCATTTTAAATTTTTCTTAAAATGAAAGCGACGCCAAAAGACCGGCTCCGCCTGCCATCTCAAGCAGGTAAACCGTCACAATCGCCGCGATCGCCACTACCACCAGGCTCTTTCCCTTATATCCCAAAATCACCGCTACGATCGTTCCTCCGACCGACGAATAGAGATGTCCTGTGGAGGTAAATACATCCGGAAATGTCAGTGCTCCCAGCACTGCATACGGCGTATAATCTAAGAAAGATCGGATAAACTTCGAACGGATCTGTTTCCGGAAAATCGTAACCGGAAGAACACGTGGAATATATGTAACCAGTGCCATCAAAAGGACACAGGTCAGCACGTATTTCATATCGAGTGTTCCGGCTGCTCCTGCTGCCTCTGCTGTATTCATCATTCTGCCCCCTCTTTCTGACTCTCGTCCTGACCGGCTTCTTTACCGTCCGGATCATGCGGGAATTTCCATGCACCGAACGCCGATGCCGCGATCGTAACCAGAATCACCCGGAAACCGGAGGAAATACCGGCAAAAACCGGAACATATTTTAAAATGCACACCATCACAACTGCCAGAATGATGACGCAGCACACCGACCGCGATTTGCGTGCCGCCGGCAGAATCAGTGCAATAAACATCGCGTACAGGGCAATTCCCATCGCATTCTGCAGCGCCTGCGGCAGAACCGCCGAGATCGCGCCTCCCAGCCAGGTTCCAAGATTCCACCCCAGAATCGGCATCGTGATAAGTCCCAGCATATACGACGCTTTCAAAATGCCCGGATGCAGGGAACTGACGACAAACGTCTCATCCGTGATGCCGAATGCCAGTGCCAGGCGCGCCCCGGTTCCCGTCTTTTCATCGAGCTTCTGGGACAGGGACAGTGACATCAGCATATAGCGCAGGTTGATGACAAACGTCGTCAATGCCACCTCAAAGTACCCAGCCCCCGCCAGAATCAGGTTTGTCCCTGCGAACTGTCCGGCGCTCGTTAAGTTCGTCAGCGATATAAAAACTGCTACCCAGACCGGCAGACCGCCCGACACCGCCAGGAAGCCAAACGTAAAGGAGACCGGCAGATACCCCAGTCCAATGGGGATACCGCTCTTTAGCCCCTCATAAAATGTCTTTTTCCAACTCATTCTACTTTTTCACTCTTTCTGTTCACGCAACCGTCTATTTTTCAGGCTTCACATACCGCGCATGCTGCCCGTTCAGCCACTCTACCCCGCTCACAATTCCTTCTTCCGAAAATGGAAATTCCTCGCGGGTCTTCTCCTCTTCCGGCGTTGCGTCGTATCCATATGGTTCCGGCCACGATGTCACGGTCAGGAGTGTCTCCTCGACCGTCTCGCCATCTGCGCCGTCTTCTTTCGGTACTTCGCGCTTTGTCATCTCCATCCGGTAGCGCATCCCGGTATCACTTCCGGTAAATTTTTCTTTTTTCAGGAAATTGACCGGCATCACATCTTTTCTCGTTATCATGCCATTTACCCCCGGAATTTATAACGGCGGATCACCGCCTGCAGCGTTTTTCTTCCATTGTACTCATTGATGTCCGGATAATACACGACGTCGATCTCCCCCCGTCCGGCGCGCTCTTCCTCAAACGCCGTTCCGTCACCGAAATATAGCGCCTCGATCGCGTGTCCGTCTGTCTCTTCCAACGTCATTTTTACGACATTCCGGTTGCGCCCCAGCACGCGGCTCGCCCGGATGCGAAGTGATTTCTCTGCAAACAGCGGTTTTTCGTTGCCCTGTCCAAACGGTTCGAGACAGGAAAGCTCCCTCACAAGCCGTTCTGTCACATATCCCACCGGCATCGGAACATCGATCCAGACTTTCGCTTTAAAATCTTCCTCCGTCAGCCCCGCATTTTCATTCAGTCTGCGCCGGAACTCGTCAATGTTCTTCTCTTCCAGCGAAAGCCCGGCTGCCAGCGGATGCCCGCCAAATTTGAGCAGCAGATCGCTGACCTCTGTCAGCTTTTTAAACATATGGTACTCATCAATGGAACGTCCCGAGCCTTTGACCGCCTCCTCGCCGCGCGTCAGCACGATCGCCGGCTTCTGATAATATTCCCTCAGGCGCCCTGCAATAATGCCCGCCAGCGATTCATGGCATTCCGGCAGAAAGACCACCAGCACCTTGTCCTTCTGGTACCAGCTCTCTACCTGCAGCTTCGCCGCCTCAGTCCCCTGCTCGGTCATATCCTTGCGGGTATCATTTAATTCCTTAAGTTCCTCTGCCAGGCGTTCCGCCTCTTCCTCACTCTGCGCCCGCAGAAGCGCCAGCGCTTCCTTTGCCGTTTTTAATCGTCCGCCCGCATTCAGGCACGGTCCAATGACAAATCCGATATGGTATGCTGTGATCGCCCCCAGATCAAGATTATTTTTCTCCGCCAGTCTGCGAAGCCCTAGATTTTTGGTCTGCGCCATCTTTTTAAGACCGTATTTTACCAGAATCCGGTTCTCATCCTGCAGCTTCATCACATCACCGACCGTCGCAATCGCGGCAAATTCAAGCAAATCCAGCCATTCCATCTGCGGCACGCCCCGGCGGGCATATAAAACCTGCACCAGCTTGTACGCCACCACTGCGCCGCAGATCTCCGGAAATGGGTACGGACAGTCTGCCTGTTTCGGATCGATCACCGCATCCGCCGGTGGAATCTTCTCTTTTTCCCCATCTAAGGGCACCTCATGATGATCCGTGATGACAACCGTCATGCCATATTTCTTCGCCAGCTCCACCTGATGGAACGCGGAAATACCATTGTCACAAGTCAGAATCACCTCCACGCCGTCCGCGTGCGCCTGTTCGATGATCGATTCATTGATTCCGTAGCCATCCTTGATGCGATCCGGTATCTCAAAATCTACATCACTGCCCAGCCGTTCAAATGCCTGCAATAATATGTACGTCGAACAGACGCCGTCAATATCATAATCACCGACGATCCGTATCTTCTTTCCAGTATCCACAGCCTCGCACAGGATGGAAACGGCATGCTCCATATCTTTTAACAGCATCGGATCATACAGATCATCCAGCGTGCCATTTAAATAGCGGTCGATCGCCGCCTCTCCTTCGATCCCACGATTCCGGATAATACGCGCCGTAACCGGATCGATCCGAAACCGCGCCCCGATCTGCTTAAAATCTGCTTTCTTGGTCTGAAGCATCCAGACTTCTTCTGCCATTTTGTTCCTCCTATTATCTAGATTTACTCTCGGAGTCTTTTTTGCACTTGCTTTTGTGGCTGATTTTCCGCCAGCCGCACCCGAATTTCAGAGGCGGACGCAACGCCAACGCCTCAGAAATTTGGGCACAACTGACAAAAAATCATCTCACAAAATCAAGCACAGAAAAATTCCGAGAGTACATCTATGTCTGTGCTTCTTTTCTATATCACATACTCCCTAAGCCGCCTGCGCCGTTCCCGCCAGTCCGGCAGTATATTCTCCACCTGCGTCCAGAAACGCGCGGAATGGTTCATTTCCAGCCGGTGTGCCAGCTCATGGACAATCACATAATTCATCAGATCCTCCGGCAAAAGTGCCAGCCGCCAGTTAAAATTTAGGTTTCCAGCTGCGCTGCAGCTTCCCCAACGCGTTTTCTGGTTCCGGATTGTGATTTTTCCATAGGTTACGCCCATGCACGCCGCATATAAAGCAACCCGGTGCATGAGCACCGGGCGCAGCTTTTCTGTGAAATTTCGGATTTCTTCCGCTCCATATGTTTTCCGGTTCCTCTGGCGTTCCACCGCTTCTTTATAATGGACTTCTATCCAGTCGCGGTGCTCCTCGGCAAACCGCATCGCAGCCTGCACCGAAGCCCTCCTCGGAATCCGGAGTACCAGGCGTCCTTCCGCCGTGATCTGGATGGCGATCGTCTTCCGGGAAGACCGAACCACCTCACATGGAATCAATCCTTCTTCCGGCTCATCAGATAACGGAGAATGCCATGGGTTTTGTATCCTCAAGTATTGCATACAATTTCCCGTCTCTTTCATCGATTGTGCGCGCCGCATCTTCCAGTGCGCGTTCCAGACGTTTTTCCAGTTCTTTCTTCTCATCATCCGCCGCTTCATCCCGGATTACTTCCAGGCAGTAATCATCTGCCAGGCGGGCAGCCAGCATCTGTACCAGACCATCCAATGTCTTCTCCGGTGTCTCCAGAATTTTCTTAAACTCCGGATCCTCCGGCTGTTCTTCTGTATCCATCTCATACGGATCCCGCTCGTTCATCTCAATCACATTCATCCATTCCGGTTTTTCATCGGCATTGGTAAAATTCATCTGACCGACCAGGCAGTCGTAAATCTCTGCCTCGCTCGATATCTGCTTCATATCTAACTGAACTAACTGCATCTCTTCTCCTTTCCGCTGTGTCAGAATCCGTGATGCATCTCCCAGCTTCTTCCCAGCCTTTCTATTTTATTCTGCCCACTTAAAACCTACGCGTTCAGCAGCGCCACCGCTGCAAAAAACGGCACCAGCCATTTCGCGACAGAACCAATTTTTATCAGATATTCTGTTTTCATAATTCCTCCACGCGGTCTTTCATAGAAACCGCAAAGCTATCTGCCTTGATAGGGACAGCCCTATTATTATATCGGTCATGCGGTAAAAAGTCAATTCCGGGCTGTCGTAAACGGAATAAAGAATGTGCTCAGGGTTACGGTTCGCACACGTGTGCCCATCAACGGGATTTTGCCGATACTGCACATTCTAAATCGACAAAATCTGCTGCCAGAACTGTATCGTACGGAATTTTCAGTTCAGAAAATTCCTACCTGTGAACAGTTGCTGCCTTGACACATTCTCGCGCCGAGCGCGTCGCTTGCGACAACCTGCATCTTCGCGCAAGTGCACATCATTGGCACGTTAGTGCATTTTTGTGTAATAGGAAATTCCTTGGAATTCTCTATTATACAAAAAAAGCACCCTCAAAAGGATGCTTTTTGCTCTCTGACAACCAGAGAAATCGACGTGCGTGAGAAGATTCGAACTCCCGACACCTTGGTCCGTAGCCAAGTGCTCTATCCAGCTGAGCTACACACACATACTTTTTATTCTTAACGAACAAGTCATATTATACAACTCATTCTGAAGAATGTCAACTGTTTTTTAGATTTTTTTAAATTTCTTTTATTGTTGATTCATTTCAAATTATATCGATATAACAACCAGAAATTCTTCTTACTTTCCAACAATGAAATGGGGCCTACAGGGCTCGAACCTGTGACCCTCTGCTTGTAAGGCAGATGCTCTCCCAGCTGAGCTAAGACCCCATTACGATACTCTGTCCCTCAATCCGCTTACGCGAACCAATTTATAACAGTCGTATCAAAACGACCCGGATGGGGTTCGAACCCACGACCTCCGCCGTGACAGGGCGGCGCTCTAACCAGCTGAGCCACCGGGCCAAATATTAAATTATTTATTTACCTCATATTGGGTAGAGTGGACCTTCGGGGACTCGAACCCGGGACCGACCGGTTATGAGCCGGTTGCTCTAACCAACTGAGCTAAAGGTCCATAAAGTATATGGATCAAAAAACTCCCCGAGTAGGACTCGAACCTACGACAGCGCGGTTAACAGCCGCGTGCTCTACCGACTGAGCTATCGAGGAATATTGCTTTCCAACAACGTAGATAAGTATAACCGATTATATTTTAAATGTCAACTACTTTTTCAAAAAAATCGAAAAATCTATTCTTTTCATCGGATGTTACCGTCTTCTCGCTGCATGAGCAGCATGACGCATCCTTAAATTTCTGGTTCAGAACTCATATAATCTTGGCAAAAAATGTACCTTGGCACATTCTCACGCTGAGCGCGGTCGCTTGCGACATGTTTCTGCTTCGCGCGAGTGCGCATCATTGGCACGTTAGTGCATTTTTGTGTAATAGGGAATTCCAAGAAATTTCCTATTACACAAAAAAACCGCCATACATTTCTGTACAACGGTCTTCTTTATATACCTTCAAAACTGCACACTGAATTTCTTCTACTCTCTATCTTTCATCC
>NZ_QUJN01000011.1:0-29266 GCF_003480665.1 Clostridium sp. AM28-20LB
CAGAATGCGTCCCATATGTCCGCGCAGGCGGTAGGCGGTGCAGTGGGGCATAATGAGATCTCCATCATCATTCCATGTCACCGTGTGGTGGGAACGAGTGGAAGCCTGATTGGGTATGCGGGCGGAATTGAGAAGAAGGTGGCGCTGCTTATGCTGGAACATACCGATATGAGTCGTTTCTTTGTGCCGAAGAAAGGAACGGCGCTTTAGTTATTAAGTGGAAAAATTGGAATTTTTAAAGCTGTTGCCATTTTATAAGTTGGCAGCAGCTTTTTGCCTATATATTCTTATTGACTTGTTGACATGGAAACAAGTGAGCGGTATAATACATTTGTTTCCAGAGAAACAAGAAAGGAGAATAAAATGAATTCAGAATTATTAGGTTTGTTTGCAAAGTACATGGAAAAGCAGGAAGTCCTATCGAAACTGACGGAATCAGAAGAGCTTCATGGCTATAATTATTCAGAAATATATACGATTGCTGCAATAGGAGATATGGAGTTTCCAAATGTCACAGGAATTTCACAGGCTATGCATATGACCAGAGGAGCAATCAGCAAGATCACAAGAAGACTTATGCAGAATGGAATGATTGAGTCTTATATGGCAGAAGGAAATAATCAGAAGATTTTCTTTAAACTGACTGATAAAGGACAGCAGCTATACGAAGAACATGAGAAAAGGCATAATCTGTGGCTGGAACGTGATAACGCATTTTTACAAAAGTACAGCAAAAAAGAACTGGATGAAATACAGCAGTTTATGATGGATTTTAATAATTATCTGGAAGATAAAATAGCAGAAATAGGAGGACATAACGAATGTTAATTGATATTACTTTAAAAATCACACCCAAAATGGTAACGGATGCACAGGGAAATGAAAAGAAAGCACTGGTAGGTCATCTTGGAACACATTTTGATGTTATGAACAAAGAGTTCCCTTTAGAATATACAAAGAGAAGGGCGATAGTCTTTGATGTTTCTGATGTTGGTGACAGGGATATAGATATTGATGATATCGATATTAGTAAAGTAGAACAGAATATGTTCGTGGCATTTTATACCGGATTTATTGAAAAAGAAGGCTATGGTGGAAAAGAATATTTTACAGGGCACCCACAGCTTTCAGACAAATTGATAGATGCTCTGCTTGACAAAGGAGTATCTATCATTGGAGTAGATTGTGCAGGTGTACGACGTGGAAAAGAACATACACCAAAGGATCAGTATTGTGCGGATCAAGGCGTTTTTATCATTGAAAACCTGTGTAATCTGCAAAAAGTTATTGAATCAGGAGGGACTTGCCTTATCAATACCTATCCTATGAACTATGCTGACATGACCGGATTGCCTTGTAGGGTTGTTGCAGAGGTTTAGACAACTTCCGGTTTGATGAAATATAGAAATTATTGGAGAGGAAAAAATATGGTTGGAAGAATTTATCACGTAGGATTAACCGTTTCTGATATAGATCGCTCCATTGCTTTCTACAGAGACATTCTTGGGCTTGAATTTCAGGGCGAAATCTTTATGGAGGGCGAAGAGACAGATAAAATGTTTCGCAAGGAAAATTGTAAAGCAAGGGTTGCATATTTGAATGGTTCGAAGGCTCTTGAAGCACCACCGATTGAATTGATTCAGTTTGTAGACAGCAAAATCCATAAGGAACAATCAGACTTGTTTACGACATCTATCTCAGAAGTATGCTTTTACACGGATGATATTGATTCTGTCTACAAAACCCTTATTGAAAATCATGTGGAGTGCTTGTCTGAACCGCAGTATTTCGATTTCAGGGCAGATGGGTTTGGGGAAAGCAGAGCGTTTTATTTCAGAGACCCGGATGGAATCATTCTTGAGATGATGCAACCTTTGTAAAATAATAAACAACTTCCAGTTTATATAACAGAAAAATCAGACGGATCTTGTACTTTTGGGTAATATTAAATATAATCCCGTCTTTGACAGTGATATTTGGAAAAACACCGCAGGAAGGCTTATTCTATAGAGCTTTTCCGGCGGTGTTTTTTCGTTTTACAATATAGTCTTTTTTATGAGAATCAGAACTGTGTCATACGGAATTTTCAGTTCAGAAAATGCCTACCTGTGAACAGTTACGTCATCTCTGCATATCAAGAATGAAGAATATATAAAGATTGACAATTTCAAAATCCCGTCGTATACTTCTTTTAGTCCCAAATGGGATTGAATGGGGAAGGTTATGGAATATAAAATACAAAAACTTTACGATCAGGTCAACCAGGCGATCATCCGCTGCCGTGGTGTATACTCGATGTGGGCAAAGAATAACAATGTGAGCTATAACCGGATGCTGGTGCTTTACACCATCCGCGAATTCGGATTCTGTACGCAAAAGCAGATCTGTGATTCATATCTGCTTCCGCGGCAGACGGTGAACCATGTGATTTCAGAGATGAAAAAAGACGGGATTCTTGTAGCGGATCCGGAAAAGAGCACCGGGAAGGAAAAGGCGCTTGTTTTGACGCCGGAGGGCGAACGGTATTCGGAAAAATTATTATATTCGTTAAGCCGGATGGAAGAACGGGCGGCGAAACGTCTGGGAGAGGACAAGATCCGCAGAATGACGGAACTGTTTATGGAGTATGACCAGATTCTGGAAGAGGCACTGGAGGAGACGGACGATGAAGAGTAAGGCGGGAACGGATACAGAATTTTTCCGGACGGAGAAAATTCCGAAGATATTGCTGCAAATCGCACCTCCGGTTATGCTGGCGCAGCTGATTCAGGCGATGTATAACATTGTAGACAGTTTTTTTGTGGGAAAATATTCCGAACCGGCGCTGACGGCGCTTTCGGTCATTTATCCGTTGCAGCTCATCATCATTGCGCTGGCGGTGGGAACCGGTGTGGGCGTGAATACCTACATGGCGCGCCTGTATGCACAGAAAATGCCGGGACAGGCGGAAGAAACAGCGGGAACAGGCACGCTTCTGGCGCTTGGAACCTGGTTTATATTTGCCATTTTCTCGATCTTCTGTATGCGTCCGTATGTCCTGACAAGTGCGAATACCCCGGAAGCGATCGAGAGTGCTGTTATCTACGGACAGATCGTCTGTATCGGCAGCATCGGGGCATTTCTGGAAGGAAACTGGACGAAGGTCCATCAGTCGCGGGGCAATATGCACCGTCCGATGGTCGCCCAGACCGTGGGGGCGCTGACGAATATCGTGCTTGACCCGATCCTGATTTTCGGACTCGGTCCGGTGCCGGAGCTGGGAGTCGCGGGTGCTGCCTATGCGACTGTCTGCGGACAGGTGGCAGCTGCGGTCATCACATCGTTTGGCGGGGTTGGCAGATTTCCAGAGCGCACAAAAATGCCGCTCTATATCAAGCAGATCTACTGGTTTGGCTACGCGTCGATTATTATGCAGGCATTATTTACAGTTTATATCGTGATCTTAAATGCGATCCTTGCCGGATTTTCAGATTCGGCAGTGACGGTGCTGGGGCTTTATTATAAAATGCAGACGTTTTTCTTTATCCCGCTGATGGGCTTGCAGACGTGTATCGTTCCGGTGCTCAGCTTTAACTATGCAACCAAGAGCTATGCGAGATGCCGGGAAATTATGCGGGACAGCTATGGATTTTCCTGTGTGTTTATGCTGGTCGGTGTGATCTGCTTCGTTTTCTTTCCGGTGCAGCTGCTCCGGTTTTTTTCAAAGAGCAGTGAGGTCATCGCGATCGGAAAAAATGCATTCCCTATCATCGGGGCAAGTTTTATTCCGGCGGTATTTTCACTGATGACCCCGGTCTTCTTCCAGGCGATCGGAAATGGAAAGATCAGCCTCTTTTTGTCCGTGATGCGCCAGATCTGCTGCCTGATTCCGATTTTCTGGCTGCTGTCGCTGATTGACCTGCGCTTTACCTGGTTTGCATTTCCGATCTCGGAAGTGCTGGTCGGTGTCACAGGAATCGTGCTTTATTACAAGGAAATCAAAAGAGACTTTGATAAAGGAGCAGCATGAGGAAGCACGTAAAAACATAGAAAATAGTTTCGTAGAAAATTTTTAAACGCTTTTAATGAATTGAAAAGGAACCGCCTGGGTCAGTCTATCAGCTGGCATCAGGACGGTTCCTTTTTTGAAAGGAGAATGAATGTGACATAAAAAATTGAATGTATGCATTTCGTGTACGTATGAGGCATAATGCCTGTCAGACGAAATGGGTATTTCACCCTTATGCTACAAATGCGTACATCATCACATAATGGCACAGGCTTCCGCCCATGACAAACAGATGGAAAATCTCATGCGAACCGAAATTTTTATGCGTTGCATTGAAAATCGGCAGTTTTAATGCGTAGATAATGCCTCCAGCCGTATAGATGAGTCCGCCGGTCAGCAGCCAGAGAAATGCGCTTTTCGGAAGTGCCAGTACGATTTGACGGAACGCCAGCACGCAGATCCAGCCCATCGCGATGTAAACTAGCGAGGAGAACCACTTCGGGCAGTTGATCCAGAGCGCGTTGACGAGAATCCCGGCAATCGCGATACCCCAGACGAGCGCCAGAAGCCGGTAACCGGCGTTATTTCCAAGGACGATCAGGCAAACCGGTGTGTAAGTTCCGGCAATCAGGATGAAAATCATCATGTGGTCGATCTTACGCAGGATTTTATTAACGTGCTCGGAAATATTAAAGGTGTGGTAGGTCGTGCTGGCGGCATAGAGCAGAATCATGCTGACGATAAACACAGCCAACGCCGCAAGATGGCGCGAATCTGCTTCTCCGGCCGCTTTGTGAAGCAGCGGAACTGCCGCGATCACCGCGCCGATCATCGCGATAAAATGCGTCAGCGCGCTTCCGGGATCCTTTACGTGGAATTTATGATGCTTTGTTTCAACGAGTTCCGTTGTGTCAGATGTATGTTTTTGACTAGAAATCATAGGATAACCTCCTTTGCCGTAATATCAATAAAGTAATTGTGAATGTGATATGTAGTATTTAAAACTACATAGAATGTTTTTATATACTATACATCTTTTCTGAAAAATATGCAAGAGGGGGATGGGATATGTTATAATATAATGTATGAACAGTAACGAAAGGTTTTCACGTTTCGTGTGAGCTGGCAATAAATATATGCAATGGTTTGCATATGAAAATTTTAAAGGTAGAAGAGAAAAAAGGCTCATAGATGATTTGAAAAGTTAAAATGCTCGGGAATCCATGGATGAAGTAGAGAGGAAATCGGTTATGTTAGATATATTATACGAAGATAAAGATATTTTAGTTGTGGTCAAACCAGCCGGAGTTGAGTCGCAGACATCGAGACGCCTGGAGCCGGATATGGTCAGCGAGATAAAAAATTATCTCCACCGGAAGGTGCAGGAGACGAAAAAGTTATCCACAGGATTATCCCCAAAAGCGTCCACAGCCCCGGTGGATCCGTATGTTGGAGTTATCCACCGACTGGACAAGCCGGTGCGCGGTGTGATGGTATATGCCAAGAACCTGAAAGCGGCAGCGCACTTAAGCCGTCAGGTACAGGAGGGAAAACTGGAGAAAATCTATCAGGCGCTCGTATGTGGAAAACCTGTGGATAATGTGGGTAAGTACGTGGATTATCTGTTGAAAGACGGGAAAACGAACACCAGCCGGATTGTGGATAAGTCGGTCGCCGGTGCGAAACGGGCAGAGCTGGAATATCAGATATTAGAAAAAAAAGAACAGGAAGACGGTACCGTGCGTTCACTGGTGGAAATCCATCTTCACACAGGACGCCACCATCAGATACGCGTACAGTTTGCCGCGCATGGGACACCGCTCATGGGAGATACCAAGTATGGCGCACCAGCGGCTGCTTCCGTGGGACGTGCCCGTCGGGAACCGCTGGCGCTGTGCGCGGTCCGTTTATCGTTCCTTCACCCGGTGACGGGAAAAAGAATGGAGTTTTCCACCAAACCGCAATTTGTTCTGTGAGCGAACTTTTCTATAAGTCAAGAAAATAAAAGATCAAGGGTGAATAGAAGGTAAGACGTGTATATTTTTATCCAGCCTGCCCATACTAGAGTGTGTACAAAGGAAGTACGAATCATAAATGGGCAAAGTCCATGGGTAAGCCCCGGAGCGACTAAAGAGGGCTTACAAAAGAGACCGCAGGAGCCGGGAGAAGCGAGAGCTGACATCGGTTTCCTGTGGTTTTTCGTTGCCATACATCCGGAAAAAAGGGCGTGTAGATTTAAGGAAAAGACGTTTGTTTGAATGGATGGTTGTAGAAATCATAGAACCATAACGGGGTATGGCATAAAGAAAAAATCGGGAAGGTGGAGCAGACAGATGGCACTCAGCAGAAAACAGAAAAAAGCATTTCTCACAGCAGCAGTCACGGCGGGCGTGTATTTGAGTTTTCGTTACCTGCTGCCGCTTATATTCCCATTTCTGGCAGCGTATCTGATGGCGCTGCTTCTCCAGCCATCGGCAGCATTTCTCGAAAAACGGCTGCGAATCTCCTTCCGCGGGCGCATGATCGGCGTTCCCATCGGTATGATCGGGGGCGTGGAGCTGATTTTGCTGAGCATTTTTCTGGTCGCTCTGCTGGCAGCAGGGGGACGGCGTTTCACGGAGGAGCTGGAACACTTTTTAGAAGAGCTTCCAGGACGGATGGAGGAATTGTCACTGCTTGGACAGCAATTTGAACAGTCGATCGAGCGAGTCCTTCATCTGCCTGCCGGTAAAATCGGGCAGCTCTTTCGCGGAACAGGCTTGCAGAGCAGTGGACAGGTCAAGGAGATCCTGCTGCCGCAGCTCCTTCAGAAATCAGTTCCTGCTGCGGCGGGGATTGTGCGCGCGGTTATTGTGGTTGTTTTATTTTTCATTGCCTCGATTTTGAGTTTACAGGAGATGGACGAACTGCGCCGGAGGCGGTTTGATTCGATGTTTCACCGCGAATTTTTCCTGCTCGGCAGGCGCCTTGCGGTGACAGGAAGCGCATGGCTGAAAACCCAGTCGGTCATTTTCCTGATGACTTCGGCATTTTCGATGGTGGGGCTTTTGTTGATTGGAAATCCATATTATATTCTGGGCGGAATCGGAATCGGGGTTCTGGATGCCCTGCCGATCTTCGGCGCAGGGACGGCGCTGGTGCCGTGGAGTCTTTTTCTCCTGTTTAAGCGGGAGTGGGGACACGCGCTGATTCTCTTCGGTCTGTATCTGCTCTGTTATTTTCTGCGTGAGTTCACGGAGGCACACCTGATGGGGAAGAAAATGGGGCTGTCGCCGCTTGAAACGCTGGCGGCGATCTATGTGGGCTTGCAGCTGTTCGGTCTGTTTGGATTTCTGCTGGGTCCGATTGGGCTGTTGATTATTAAGGATTTTGTGGAGGAGTATGGGGAAGCGGACGAAGGAGCGGATGCTCATTAAGTAGGCGCTTTTAGAGGAGAAAAGAGGAAAAAAGTGGAGTATTGGTGGATGGACGATCTGAAATTGCTTTTGAATGTGGAAATTTAAGGAGATGAAAGGATTTTTTAGAATTGCCGCGAGACAAAAGGATCATATATAATAGATAAGGAATTAAAAACGCATAAAAGTTTTGGAAAAACAGCAGAGAAAGAGTTGCTGGAAGATAGCTGGATGTTAAGCTGAAATAAATATGCATATCATTTAATATGGAGGAACAAACGTGAATTTATATACAAAAGAGTCAGGCTCCGGACAGCCGATGGTGCTGCTTCACGGAAATGGAGAGGACAGCTCCTATTTTGTGAACCAGCTATCCTTTTTTGAATCAAAATATCTCGTGATTGCGGTGGACATCCGTGGACATGGCAGATCTCCGCGTGGTCGTGGGACATTTACCTTGGAACGGTTTGCTGATGATTTGAAAGGATTTCTTGACCGCCGGGGACTTAGGCGGATCATTTTGCTGGGGTTCAGCGACGGCGGCAATATTGCGCTGATTTTTGCACTGAAATATCCGGGATATGTCGATCGGCTGATTTTAAATGGAGCGAACTTAAACCCGTTTGGCATGAAGCCGTCCGTGCTGGCGGATGTGGCGCGGGAGTATGTGGGAGTTGTGGGGAAGCTCTGGCTGCAGAAAAGCGGCATCGGGCAGATACGGGGAAAAATGCAGATGGCAGCAGGAAAAATGCGGACAGAAAAGCAATTTTCAAAAGAAAACGAAAAACAGAATGGACAGGAAGGACTGAATAAACAACAGAGAAGAAGCTGTCAGAAAGAAAAAATTCCTGAAAATAAGGAAAATGATCGGAAGGCAAATATACACAAAAAAGAGCTTCTATCCTTAATGTTGTATGAACCCTGGATCCGCCCTGAACTTCTCCACCGCCTGAAAATGCCCGTCCTTGTGGTAGCAGGGAGCGACGACATGATCCGCGAATGCCACACGCGCCAAATCGCACGTTCTCTGCCAAACGCAAGGATTCGGCTTTTAGAGGGCACCCATTTTATTGCAGCAGAGAACCCGGACGCATTTAACCAATGTGTTGCATCATTCCTGGAACAGACACAGGGCGGCGAGCTGGCGCAGATGAGCCGAGTCTGGGGCAGCCGGAGAGCCGGAAGGCTGGAGAAGGAGAAGATCCGTCGGGCGGCGGTGCTGGTACCTTTGATTCAGAAAGGCGGGGAGTACCACGTGGTGTTTGAGGTGCGCGCGGGAAGCTTAAAAACTCAGCCGGGAGAAATCTGTTTTCCGGGCGGTGCCGTTGAGCGGGACGAGACACCGAAGCAGGCGGCGATCCGTGAGGCGATGGAAGAACTCTTAATCAGTCGCCGCCAGATTCGCGTTATCGCGCCGTTGGATGTGCTGGAAGCGCCCGGGGCGATGGAGATTTCTCCATTTTTAGGTGCGCTGCAGGGCTACCGCTGGTCATATTCCGAGGCGGAGGTCGATCATACCTTTTCTGTCCCGCTCCGCTGGTTCGCGGAACATGAACCGGAGCGATATGAAACAGAACTTGTGACCGTGCCGGAAGAGACATTTCCGTTTGAAGATGTTCCGGGCGGACGCGATTACCGCTGGCGGCGCGGACATTACGATGTCTACTTCTACCGCCGCGAGGAAGGAATCATCTGGGGGATGACGGCGAAGATTCTGCGGTCACTGGCGGAGATGTACCGGGAGGACATTTTATTAAAATAGGATTCGTAAGATAGGGATAAAAACATTATTTTTTGTTCGGACGCAACCGAGTCAGTGACGACCGAGTAAAAAATGCGAGGCATCGTCAAGACTTGTACAAGGGCGAGTTCCAGCCTTGACAAACCCGACCGATTGGCGTAAAATCATAATACTGTCAGGATTTGCGCGGCTGAGTTTGTGGATGCCGTGGAAGAAATCCGGCGTTTGATTTTAGAACATCAAACAATAAGAAACAAAACAGGCGAAGAGAGGAATCAGTAAACTTTGACACACGTCCAGAGAGAAAGCCGTATGGTGCGAGGCTTTTGTGTCCCTGAAAGTTGAACCGGCCCTGGAGCTGTGCATGAAAATGCAACGTATTTCCGGCGTTAACGGAAGTTAAGTGAGCCAGAATCGGAACGAAATTCTGGTTAAGCAGGGTGGTACCGCCGAAGTTAAGCCATTCGGTCCCTTTGATCGCAGCGATCAGCAGGGATCGGATGGCTTTTTTATTTCTACGAAATAAAAAACAACAATGTACACTCGGCGCAAGGAAATATGGCTGTGATGGCAGTCGCGCCTCGGCGCCAAAATCCGGCAAGCCGGATTTCAATAAAATGTTTTTAACAAGGAGAAACGACATGGCAAAGGAAAAGAAAATGGTAGAAGCCATCACATCGATGGATGAAGATTTCGCCCAGTGGTATACGGACATCGTAAAGAAAGCAGAGCTTTCTGATTACTCTAGTGTAAAGGGCTGCATGATTATCAAACCGGCCGGATATGCGATCTGGGAGAATATCCGCAATGAACTGGACAAGCGCTTTAAGGCAACCGGCGTAGAGAACGTATATCTGCCTATGTTTATTCCGGAAAGTCTTCTGGAAAAAGAGAAAGATCACGTAGAAGGTTTCGCACCGGAAGTAGCGTGGGTAACACAGGGCGGTTTAGAGCCGTTACAGGAGAGAATGTGTGTACGTCCGACTTCCGAGACTCTGTTCTGCGATTTTTATGCACATGACGTACATTCTTACCGCGATCTGCCGAGAAACTACAACCAGTGGGCTTCGGTTGTACGTTGGGAAAAGACCACCCGTCCGTTCCTGCGTTCCAGAGAGTTCTTATGGCAGGAAGGTCATACCGCTCATGCAACCGCTGAGGAAGCACAGGAGCGTACCGAGATGATGTTAAATGTATACGCGGATCTGTGCGAGGACTTCCTGGCAATTCCGGTTATCCGCGGACGCAAGACCGACAAGGAGAAATTTGCCGGTGCAGAGGCAACCTACACGATTGAGTCCCTGATGCACGATGGCAAGGCACTGCAGTCCGGCACCAGCCACAACTTCGGCGATGGATTTGCAAAGGCATTTAACATCCAGTATCTGGATAAGGATAATAAATTAAAATATGTTCATCAGACTTCCTGGGGTATGACAACCCGTATGGTAGGCGCGATCATCATGGTTCATGGTGACAATAATGGTCTGGTTCTGCCGCCGAAGGTAGCTCCGACCCAGGTTATGATCGTTCCGATTCAGCAGGCAAAAGAGGGTGTTCTGGACAAGGCATTTGAGGTAAAAGAGGTTCTGTCCAACTTCCGTGTCAAAGTGGATGATTCCGACAAATCTCCGGGATGGAAGTTCAGCGAGTCCGAGATGCGCGGTATTCCGGTACGTGTCGAGATCGGACCGAGAGATATTGCTGAAAATCAGGCAGTTCTGGTTCGCCGTGATACGCATGAGAAGATTACGGTATCTCTGGATGAGATCGCAGCAAAGGTTGGCGAGCTTCTGGAGACGATTCACCACGATATGTTTGAGCGTGCAAAAGCACACAGAGATTCCCATACTTATGTAGCGACAACACTGGATGAGATGAAGGAGATCGCAGAAAATAAGCCAGGCTTCATCAAGGCAATGTGGTGCGGCAATCAGGAGTGCGAGGATAAACTGAAAGAAGTAGTCGGCGTAACCTCCCGCTGCATCCCGTTCAATCAGGAACATCTGGCTGACACCTGCGTATGCTGCGGCAAGCCGGCAACGAAGATGGTTTATTGGGGTAAGGCATATTAATATGATTCCAAAACGGATAGAAATGCCGGTCCAGGTCGAGGAAATCCTGGGAAAGCTGCGAGAACATGGTTACGAGGCATTTGCAGTCGGCGGCTGTGTCCGCGATGCGATCCTGGGACGGATTCCCGGTGACTGGGATATCACGACCTCGGCGCACCCGGAGGAGGTGAAGCAGGTGTTCGGTCACACGATCGACACCGGGCTTCAGCACGGTACGGTCACGGTCATGCGTGATCATATCGGATATGAAATAACCACCTACCGGATTGACGGTGAATATGAGGATGGACGCCACCCGAAGGAAGTCGTATTTACTGCCGAACTGCGTGAGGACTTGAGACGGCGTGATTTCACGATCAATGCGATGGCATACAGCCACGAAACGGGAATTGTCGATATTTTCGGCGGGGCGGAGGATCTGGCAGCGCGCCGGATCCGCTGCGTCGGGGATGCGGGAGAACGGTTTACGGAAGATGCGCTCCGGATCCTGCGTGCCGTCCGCTTTTCGGCCCAGCTGGGATTTTCGATAGAGAAAAAGACCTGGCAGGCGCTCTGTGAGCTGGCGCCCTCCCTTGTCCATGTGAGCAAGGAACGGGTGCAGGTGGAGTTGACAAAAACACTCCTGTCCGACCGACCGGAATTTATCTGGAAAACGGAGGCGGCAGGACTGGCACCGTACATTTCAAAGACATTTCCGGAGGTATTTGCGGCGTGGAAAAAGCGGAAAAGCTGTGCAAAGCAGAGGTTGGAAGAGAAAGTATGTTCGAATGATGTGCCAGCTGCTGACAAGGATGCGATCAAAACGGAAACGGCAGCGCGGCAGGGGCACATGTTCGTGAAACATGAATGTGAGACAGACATGGCGGGGGAAATTTCTGCTGCTGTGGCACATCTGCCAGCAGAAAAAGCCTTGCGCTGGTCGTATTTTCTTGCCCCGGCGGGCGAGGGAACTTGTGTCCGGGTTCTGAGAGAACTCAAGATGGACAACGACACGATCGATAAGGCGAAGATTCTGAGCCGTTTTGCATTCATGCAGATGGAACCGGAGGAAAGCGCTATCCGCCACGCGATGAGTGCGATGGAAGATACGGTCTTTGACTGGCTGCTTCTCCTTCAGGAAGTTCTGATGCCGGAGCGCATGGATGCGGTGGAAATGGTTCGCTCACTTGCAAGGCAGATCCGGGAGCGCGGTGACTGTATCCGTCTTAAAACTCTGGCGGTAACCGGAAAAGACCTGATTCAGGCAGGCATCCAGCCGGGACCGGCGCTTGGAAAAACGCTGCATCTTCTCTTTGAAAAGGTGCTGGAGAATCCGGCTTGGAATGAGAAAGAGCGGCTTCTGGCTGAGGTGGAAGTGTTGAAACAATCGCAGAATGCGGGAACCAGTAAAGCATAAGAAGATTAATAAATAAAAAGAGAAAAGAGGCAAAATCGTTTGGAACCGGCAGGACAAGCCGGACAAACGATTTTGTCTCTTTTCCTTTTGCTTTTTTAACAACAATATTTTCAATCAGAGGATGATTAAAAGAGTTATCCCAATTTCTTATACTCCCTGAAAAACAGCGCTGCCGTCGTCGCCACCGCAATCGTATCTGCCACCGGTTCTGCCACGAACACGCCGAATACCGGATTTGAAACGAAATGCGGCAGGATAAAGATCAGCGGAATCAAAAGCAGCACTTTCCGGAGCAATGCCAGAAAGACGGATGTTTTCGCATTTCCAAGGGCAATAAAAGTCTGCTGGCAGGCGAGCTGGACGGCAAAGAGCAGGGAAGCTGCCATATAGATCCGGAGCGCCCAGATGGTATAGCTGGCAAGGTCTGCGTCGCTGGTAAAGATGGAAATAAAAATCTGTGGAACCAGCATACATAAGAGCCAGAGCAAGGTGGAATAGCAGGCTGCCGAGCGCAGAAGCAGGTGAAACGCTTTTTTCACACGGTCGATATTTTTTGCTCCATAGTTAAAGCTGATGATCGGCTGCGCGCCCTGTGAGAGCCCCTGCAGCGGCAGCATGGAAAACTGCATGACGCTGGAAAGAATCGTCATCGCGCCGACCGCGGTATCGCCGCCATATTTCAACAGGCTGGTGTTAAAGCTGATGGACAGTGCACTTTCTGTAAATTGCATGATAAATGGCGCCAGTCCGAGCGCCAGGCATGGCAGGATAAATTTCTTCTGCGGGCGCAGGTTGCGGAGCCGTATCCGCAGGGTACTATGCGTTCCGGTCAGAAAACGCAGAATCCAGATACAGGAAATACCCTGTGAAAGGATGGTTGCAAGTGCCGCACCTCGCACATCCAGATGCAGTCCGAAGATAAAGATCGGATCGAGGATGATGTTGCAGAGAGCGCCGATGGCAACGGTAATCATGCCGGTTTTGGCATAACCCTGTGCGTTGATAAAGGCATTGAGTCCGAGCGCCATCTGGACGAAGAAAGTGCCGCAGACGTAGATTTTCATGTAGTTCCAGGCGTAGAGAATCGTCTTCTCACTGGCGCCGAACATCAGGAGGATCGGGCGCCCAAAGCCAAGAAACAGGGCGGTCAGGACGAGCGAAATGACGGTCAGCATGAAGGTACAGTTGCCGAGTACCTTTTCAGCAGAATCCTTGTCGCCTTTTCCCATCAGGATCGACGCCTGCGGGGCACCGCCCATGGCGGCGAGCGCGGCAAAAGCGGAAATGCACATGATAATCGGCATTGTGACGCCGACGCCGGTCAGGGCGCTGGGACCGATGTCCGGGATATGGCCGATGTACATGCGGTCAACCATGTTATAGAGAACGTTGATGATCTGTGCGGCAATTGCCGGGAGCGCCAGTTTAAAAAGAAGTGACCCGATCGGCGCACTGCCGAGATCAGCTTCACGGGATGATGCTGAGCCTGAATGCGGGCGCGTATTTTCATCATTGGAACGATGAGCGGATTGTATGGACAAAGAGAGACCTCCTTTTCATTTACAGTAAAATATATTATTTGATTTTTTGCCTGATTGTTGGGACAAATAGCCAGACCGCTTTTTTATCCCAACGTGAATCATTGTAACATACCGTCAAAATGATGGCAATGAACAGAATTTCGTAATCACTCCACATTGGCGATTGTGTGTGATAGTTTGTGCACTGTGTTTCAAATCTGCGATATTTATGCATAAGCATATTTGTAAGCCCCCTCTCATAGGTTAGGAGTAGCAGGCTGGGTGTCTGATGTGCATATTTGCATAATCGTGTGAATGTTGCAATTAACATAGCTGTCAGCAGCTGTGGCCCGGCGTGAAAATGTGCTGTCCACATTCTTTTGGGAAATGGAAAGGCGGGCAGCCGGATAGAGGCAGGAGGGGGAAGTTGTGAACGAGAGAACAACCGAGGTGCTGGAACAGTATGAACTGGAAGTGCAGTCGAAGCGCCGTGGAAGAGGCGCGTGGATCTGCGAGACGAGTCAGGGGTTAAAACTCCTCCGGGAATATAAGGGGACCGTCAAACGTCTTGAATTTGAAGAACAAATCATGAATGTTCTGCAAAATCAGAAAACATGCCGGACCGATCAGTATATGCGGAACCGGGAGGGCGAGCTTTTGTCGGTGGCGGAGGATGGAACGCGGTGTGTTGTGAAGGAATGGTTTTCCGGGCGCGAGTGCAGTGTGCAGAGCGAGGCGGAGGTAGTCCGGGCGGTCGGGCAGATCGCGAAGCTGCACCGGACATTGCGCGGCATTGCGATCGATGAGTCGTGGAATCTGGGGTCAATTCTCACGCGTCCGGCGGTGGCGGAGATGGAGCGCCACAACCGGGAACTTGTCCGTACGCGGAATTATATCCGGAAAAAACGGCGTAAATCGGATTTTGAGAGGGCAGTCAGCGGAAGCTTTGCCATCTTTTATGAGCAGGCGCAGGAAGCAGCAGGCGGGCTGAAAGCGCAGATCGAGCGGAACGGCGAGCCGGAAAACTACCTGTGTCACGGGGATCTGAACCAGCACCATATTTTATTGGCAGAAGAAAATGAGATGGCGGTGATTGAATTTAACCGGATGCACCGGGGCGTCCAGGTCGAAGACCTGTATCATTTTACGCGCAAAATATTGGAAAAGCATGGCTGGGATTTGCGTCTGGGGATGCGGCTGCTGGAGACGTATGATCGTATTCTGCCGTTGAATGCACAGGAGCGGACATACCTCTATTACCTGTTTTTATATCCGGAAAAATACTGGAAACAGTTAAATTTTTATTATAATGCAGGCAAGGCGTGGATTCCAGTCCGCAGCATCGAAAAACTGCAGAAGCTGGAAGAACAGCAGACGGCGCGGAACCTCTTTCTTGAGGCAATCCGATAAGAAATGTTGATTTACATATGCATATAAATTCTTTGGTTAAGCGTATTCGATATATCATGGAGAAACTTTGAAAAACGAAAAAATAAAGACAAAGAATAGTAACCGAAATTCTCTTTATTTTTCAGAATAATTATACTATAATGGAGAAAAAGAAAGTCATCCTAGAAGAAAGCAGGGGGTAAGTGAATCATGAAGGATTACATGACGATTTACAAAGAATGGCTGGAAAATCCATACTTTGACGAGGCAACGAAAGAGGAATTACGCGCCATTGAGGGCGATGAAAATGAGATTAAAGAGCGTTTCTATATGGATTTGGAGTTTGGTACGGCAGGACTGCGCGGCATCATCGGTGCAGGTATTAACCGGATGAATATCTACACCGTCCGCCGTGCGACCCAGGGACTGGCAAATTACATCATCAAGCAGGGCGGCGCGGCAAAAGGCGTGGCGATCGCATTTGACTCCCGTCATATGTCCCCGGAATTTGCCGAGGAAGCAGCGCTGACACTGGCGGCAAATGGCATCAAGGCGTACCGGTTCGAGACGCTGCGCCCGACGCCGGAGCTTTCCTTTGCAGTCCGCGAGCTTGGCTGCATCGCCGGCATCAACATCACTGCCAGCCACAACCCGCCGGAGTACAACGGCTACAAGGTTTACTGGGAGGACGGCGCACAGTTTACACCGCCGCATGACAAGGGTGTGACTGAGGAAGTTATGGCGATCACCGATCTTTCCACCGTTAAGACGATGGGAGCACAAGAGGCAAAGGCAAAAGGACTCTACGAGATCATCGGTGCAGCGATCGACGACAAATATATTGCACAGGTCAAGGCACAGGTAGTCAATCAGGGCGCGATTGACCGCATGCAGGATCAGATCACGATCGTGTATACACCGCTTCACGGCACGGGCAATATCCCGGCACGCCGTGTGATGAAAGAGCTTGGATTTACCCATGTATATGTGGTTCCGCAGCAGGAGCTTCCAGACGGCGATTTCCCGACCGTCAGCTATCCGAACCCGGAGGCAAAGGAAGCATTTGAATTGGGACTGGCTCTGGCAAAAGAGAAAAATGCAGACCTCGTTCTGGCAACCGATCCGGATGCCGATCGCCTGGGCGTGTATGTCAAAGATACCAAGTCCGGCGAATACATTCCGCTGACCGGCAATATGTCCGGCTCCCTGCTCTGCGAGTATGTGCTCAGCCAGAAACAGGCAAACGGCAAGATTCCGGCAGATGGACAGGTTGTTAAATCCATCGTTACGACGAATCTGGTAGATGCAGTTGCGAAGAATTACGGCGCAGAGCTCATCGAGGTTCTGACCGGATTTAAGTGGATCGGCAAACAGGTTCTCAAAAATGAGCAGGAAGGCAAAGGAACCTATCTGTTTGGCATGGAAGAGAGCTATGGCTGTCTGATCGGTACATACGCACGCGATAAAGATGCCATTTCCGCAACCGCAGCACTCTGCGAGGCGGCTGCTTATTACAAGGAAAAAGGCATGACGCTGTGGGATGCGATGGTCGAGATGTACGAGAAATACGGCTATTATAAAGATGAAGTGAAGTCCATCGGCTTAAAGGGCATCGAGGGACTGGCAAAAATTCAGGAGATCATGGAATATTTCCGCGCCCACACACCGTCCGATTTTGCCGGACATAAAGTGCTGGCTGTCCGCGATTACAAGGCAGATACGGTTAAAGATCTGGCAACCGGCGAGGTAAAACCGACCGGACTTCCATCCTCCAATGTTCTCTACTACGAACTGGAAGACAACGCATGGCTCTGCGTCCGCCCGTCTGGAACCGAGCCGAAGATCAAGTTCTACTACGGCGTGAAAGGTACCTCCCTGGAAGACGCGGCAGCGAAATCAGAGAAGGTAGGCGAGTCTGTGATGACGATTGTCAATGGACTGCTGTAGAAAAATAAAAAGAAGATATGAAATAAGTTCCTAAAAGAAATAGGACCATTCGTTCATGCGAAAGGTCCTATTTTTGTGCTATTTTGTTCTTTTAATTCTTTCAACGCCGCTGCAAATTTCGACGAAACCGCAGTAGGATTTCCTCTTAGCAGCCCGCGGCGGTAGAAGGCATGGAGCTTTTTAGCCGGGCGCAGGGACTGGCGGCGGTGTTTGAGTTCTTCTAACCGGGTGCTCAGGCGGGTGAGGCGGTTGTCGAAGGCGATGCGGGCATCGACTTCGGTGCGGACTTCGGCAATGCGCTCGTTGACGCGCTGTTTGGCAGCTTCGATGCGTTCTGCGTTTCCTGCTTTGGCAGCTTCGATGCGGGAGGTGGTTTCTTCTCGAACATCGGACAGGCGTTTTTCGGCGAGTGCCTTGGTCTCAGCCAGGCGCTCTTTGTGTTCGGTGGCAGCCGCCTGCAGCTGTCTGGCAGTCTCGGCGCGTGCGGTTGCCAGGCGTTCTTCGGCGTCACTGCGGACGGCGGCAAGTCTGCGGGCGGCTTCTGCCTGGGCGGCTGCCAGTTTTTCAGCTGTTTCTTCACGGGTCAGAGCGCCGCGCTCAATGGCTTCCTCACGCAGCAGCTCGATCTTGGACTGTAGCTCTTCGATATCGGCTTTGAGCTTCGTCATAGCTTCCAGCGTATGACCCAGAGCCAGGGCTGCCTTGATGGATTCGTAAGCATCGGCGGTGAAAAGAACGCTGATGACGAAATCGCAGATGAGCAGGATAACCGGAGGAACCGCAAGCACAGTGCGGGCGATCGGATCATGGATGACATCGGTCATAAGGATCGTCAGAAATCCCCATGCGATCGAGGAACTCAGGCAGATATAGCCGTGCAGCTGGAACGGCTGGCTGCTGTAATCCCAGTAGCGGACCTTGAATAGGCGTTCCATGACGGCGCCGGTGACATATTCAAGTGCCGTGGCGGCGATAAAACCGGAAATATAGACGAGCGGCAGGCTGTCCCGCACCGGCAGGGACACCCAGAGCATCATCACCGCGCCGGAACCGTAGAGCGGCAGCATCGGAAGCCGCAGAAATCCGCGGTTGACGAGCCGTTTCTGTTTCAGGGAAACATAAGTCGATTCGAAAATCCACCCTAAAAAGCAGTATACATAGAAAAAAGCTAGCCATTGGTACCAGGTATAGGTATACATAAAACCTCCTTTAGAAAATCAAGTCATTTTCTCATTGGTTGAAAAACGTATCTAAAATGAAGTTGTTTCTTATCTTACTATATAAATCTAGAAAAGTTCAAGGCATCTGGGTGAAAAAAGATAATTCCAAAATCTCCGCTTGCCACAAAAGCACGCTTCGTGTACAATAAATCGAAGTCGGCTTTGCCACAGACAGCAGGCAGACGTACAGAAAGCAAATCTTATATGAAGTGGATTTGTTTTCCAGAATAAAATTTGCAGAAAAACAAAGAACAATTCAACAAATACAAACAATTTACAATAAAAAGAAAAATAGGAGAGGTACACACGTGAGTATACTGAATGTAGAACATTTAAGCCACGGTTTTGGTGACCGGGCGATTTTTCAGGATGTTTCGTTCCGCCTGTTAAAGGGTGAGCACATCGGTCTGATCGGTGCGAACGGCGAGGGTAAATCGACGTTTATGAATATTATTACCGGGCATATGCAGCCGGACGAGGGAAAAGTAGAGTGGTCAAAGCGGGTGCGCGTCGGCTATCTGGATCAGCACACGGTGCTGGAAAAAGGCATGACGATCCGCGAGGTTTTGAAGAGCGCATTTTCCTTCCTGTTTGAGCTGGAAGTGCAGATGAATGAAATATGCGACCATCTGGGCGAGGCATCGGAGGATGAGATGAACGTGATGATGGAAGAGCTGGGAACGATCCAGGATCTTCTGATGAACCACGATTTTTATTCCATCGATGCGAAGGTGGAGGAAGTCGGACGTGCGCTGGGGCTGACTGACATCGGGCTGGACCGCGATGTAACGGATTTGAGCGGCGGACAGAGAACGAAGGTACTGCTCGGGAAATTGCTTCTGGAAAAGCCAGATATCCTGTTGCTGGACGAGCCGACGAACTATCTGGATGTGCAGCACATCGAGTGGCTGAAACGGTATTTGCAGGAATATGAAAATGCGTTCATCCTGATTTCACACGATGTTCCGTTCTTAAATAGCGTAGTAAATATCATTTATCATATGGAAAATCAGCGGCTTGACCGCTATGTGGGCGATTACGACAAGTTTCTCGAGGTGCACGAGGCGAAGAAAGCGCAGCTCGAGGCAGCGTATAAGCGTCAACAGCAGGAGATCGCGCAGCTGCAGGATTTTGTGGCACGTAATAAAGCGCGTGTTTCCACGCGAAATATGGCGATGTCCCGCCAGAAAAAGCTGGATAAAATGGATGTGATCGAACTGGCGAAGGAAAAACCGAAGCCAGAGTTTAACTTCCTGGAGGCGAGAGCCTCCGGAAAATGTATTTTTGAGACGGAAGATCTGGTGATCGGTTACGACGAGCCACTGTCCCGTCCGCTGAACCTCTATATGGAGCGCGGCGAGAAGATTGCGATGGTCGGTGCCAACGGAATTGGAAAGACGACGCTTTTAAAGAGTATTTTAGGTTTGATTCCAGCAGTGTCCGGCAAGGTGACGCTGGGCGATTATCTCTCCATCGGCTATTTCGAACAGGAGATGGCGCCGGGCAATACGACGACCTGCATCGATGAGATCTGGAAAGAATTTCCGTCCTACACCCAGTACCAGGTGCGTTCCGCACTGGCAAAATGCGGTCTGACGACCCAGCATATTGAGAGCCAGGTGCGCGTGCTCAGCGGTGGCGAGCAGGCAAAAGTGCGCCTGTGTAAGCTGATCAACCGCGAGACGAACCTTCTGCTTCTCGACGAGCCGACGAACCACCTGGACGTTGAGGCGAAGGAGGAGTTAAAGCGTGCGCTGGCGGCGTACAAAGGAAATATCCTTCTGATCTGCCATGAACCGGATTTCTATGAGGGATTCGCAACGAAGGTCTGGGACTGCAGTGAGTGGAGTCTGAAAATATAAGAAAAAAATGTTTTTCAGCGTACCCCAACATTCAGTATAGAGCCCTTTTTTTAGGTGTCTGGCACTGACAAAAAACAGGAACGCCATCGGCTGAGAGTCCGACGGCGTTCCTGTTTTTCTTAAATTGGGAATGGTAGGTATATATAAAAAAGAAATTGGCTTAGGGGGGCCGGACGATTTGTATCGTCCGGTATGAGTATGAAAAAGCTTTTTTATTTCAAGTAACACTTGAAACAAAGGCCTGTTACCCTTTCGGATAACATATTTGTATTATAGGAGAAACTTGTGACTAAAATATGTCCCTTTCATAAAAAAAATATAAAGTCCATAAAAAAATAAAAACCTCTTTCAAAAGAATCGAAAGTTGTATATAATAGTAAGTGGTATAGTTCGCTCTAAAACAATGCGCGGGCTGGATGGCAGCGAAAAAAGCTGAAATAAAGAAGATAAAATACAATGAAACTCATAGATTTATGTACTCAAGAGTGCATATTCAGAGCAGGAGGAAAACAACTATGTTGATGTCCAATGATATTGGTATCGATCTGGGTACAGCCAGCATCCTTGTATATATCAAGGGAAAAGGTGTCGTACTGAAAGAGCCGTCCGTAGTGGCGATCGATCGGGATACGAATAAGATCATGGCGATCGGCGAGGAAGCCCGCCTGATGATCGGCAGAACCCCTGGCAATATCGTAGCGGTCCGTCCGTTGCGCCAGGGGGTTATTTCAGATTATACAGTGACAGAGAAGATGATGAAATATTTCATCAACAAGGCAGTCGGCAAGAAGACACTCCGCAAGCCGCGTATCAGCGTCTGCATCCCGAGCGGTGCGACCGAGGTAGAGCGCAAGGCGGTTGAGGATGCGACTTATCAGGCTGGCGCACGCGAGGTTTCGATCATCGAGGAGCCGGTAGCAGCTGCGATCGGCGCTGGTATCGATATTTCCAAGGCGTGCGGCAACATGATCGTAGATATTGGTGGTGGTACGGCAGATATCGCCGTTATTTCTCTGGGCGGTACCGTAGTCAGCACTTCTATTAAAGTGGCTGGTGATGACTTCGACGAGGCACTGGTCCGTTACATGAGAAAGAAACACAATCTTTTGATCGGTGAGAGAACCGCTGAGGAGATCAAGATAAATATCGGTGCGGCATACCGCCGTCCGGAGGTAATCACGATGGAAGTGCGCGGACGAAATCTGGTTACCGGACTTCCGAAGACGATCGTTGTCACATCCGACGAGACGCTGGAAGCGCTGCGCGAGCCGGCACTCCAGATCGTAGATGCCGTTCACAACGTACTCGAGCGGACGCCGCCGGAATTGGCAGCCGACATTTTTGACCGTGGTATCGTACTGACAGGCGGCGGCGCACTGTTAAGCGGTCTGGATGCCCTGATCGAGGAGAAAACTGGCATTTCCACGATGATCGCAGAGGATCCGCTGACCGCAGTTGCGATCGGAACTGGTAAGTTTATCGAGTTCGCACACGGTGAGAAGAAAAACTACGATTAAAGAGAACCGCCGGAAGGCGGATAGCATAAAAATATGGCAGCAGTTAAAGGATATATTGAAAAAATAAAATACCGCAATGAGGACAATGGCTATACGGTTCTCTCTATCAGCGGCTTGGACGACGGGGAGGAATATGTGCTGGTTGGCACTTTTTCCTACATCGCAGAGGGCGAGATGATCGAGGCGAGCGGGCGTATGACCGAGCATCCGATTTACGGGGAACAGATGGCGGTGGAAAGCTATGAGCTGAAAGCGCCTGAGGATACTGTTTCCATGGAACGATATTTAGGCTCCGGCGCCATCAAAGGCGTCGGGGCTGCTTTAGCTTCCAGGATTGTTAAAAAATTTAAGGCGGATACATTCCGCATCATGGAAGAAGAGCCGGAACGCCTCGCGGAGGTCAAGGGAATCAGTGAAAAAATGGCGATGTCCATCGGTGAACAGGTCGAGGAAAAGCGCGATATGCGCCAGGCGATGATGTTTCTGCAAAATTATGGCATTTCCATCAATCTGGCGGTTAAAATCTACCAGGAATACGGTCCGGCAATGTACACGATTCTCCAGAACAATCCGTATAAGCTGGCGGACGATATTCCGGGCGTCGGTTTTAAGATGGCAGACGAGATCGCGGCGAAGATAGGAATCGTGGCAGATTCGGATTTCCGCATCAAGAGCGGCATCCTGTATACACTCTATCAGGCGACGGCGAACGGGCACACATACCTGCCGGAGGACGAGCTGGCGGATCGGGCGGCAAAGCTTCTACAGGTTGAGATTTCCGAGATTGACAAGCATCTGATGGATATGCAGATGGATAAACGGCTGGTGATCCGGGAGAGGAAAAAGCAGAAAACAGCAGAAATGGATGTTTTTGTTCAGGCGGAATCGGCAGTGTCGGGGCAGATGCAGCCGCAGCCAGATGTTTTGGGTGAACCGAATGCATCAAATGTATCAAATATAGCAAACGCCCCGGAACGCGCCGTTTATGCATCACACTACTATTATACCGAGCTAAACACCGCCCGCATGCTGCACGACTTAAACATCACTGGTTCCGAATCGGAAGAACAGATTCGGAAAAGTCTGGCAGTCATCCAGAAAGAGGAACAGATCGAGCTGGATGAACTGCAGATCCGCGCGGTGATTGAGGCGGTCAACTGCGGACTTTTGGTAATCACGGGCGGTCCGGGTACCGGAAAAACGACGACGATCAACACGATCATCCGGTATTTTGAAAAGGGAGACATGGATATCCTTCTGGCAGCCCCGACCGGACGCGCAGCAAAAAGGATGACCGAGGCGACAGGCTATGAGGCGAAGACGATTCACCGCCTGTTAGAGCTGACGGGAATGCCAGAGGAGGATGAGAAGAGCCGGACGACTTCGATGCATTTTGAGCGGAACGAGGACAATCCGCTGGAAGCTGATGTCATCATTATCGATGAAATGTCGATGGTGGATATCAATCTGATGCATTCGCTGCTCCGGGCGGTCAATGTCGGCACACGTCTGATTCTGGTGGGTGATGTGGATCAGCTTCCGAGCGTCGGACCGGGCAATGTCCTGCGTGATATCATCGAGTCAGAGTGTTTCCATGTGGTAAAGCTAACCCGGATTTTCCGGCAGGCGGCGCAGAGCGATATTATCGTCAACGCCCACCGCATCAATGCCGGAGAGCGCATTCCGATTGGAAAGTCAAGCAGGGATTTCCTCTTTATAAAGCGTGATGATCCGAATGCGATCATCAATGCAATGATCACGCTGGTACGTGAAAAACTGCCGAATTACGTCCATGCCGATTTGTTTGAGGTACAGGTCATGACGCCGATGCGGAAGGGAGTGCTGGGATCGATACGGTTAAATTCCATTTTGCAGGAATTTTTAAATCCGCCATCGGCAGAAAAGGCGGAAAAAGAGTATGGCGAGACGACGTTTCGTGTGGGCGACAAGGTCATGCAGATCAAGAACAATTACCAGATTGAGTGGACTTCCTACAACCGCAGCGGCATCCCGGTGGACAAGGGAGCCGGCGTGTTCAACGGGGATCTTGGGCGCATTCGCGAGATCAATACCTTTGCGGAGCTGGTAACCGTGGAGTATGATGAGGGAAAACGTGTCGAGTACAGCTTCAAGCAGCTGGAGGAGCTGGAATTGGCATATGCGATCACGATCCACAAGTCGCAGGGAAGCGAGTATCCGGCGGTCGTGATTCCGGTCTGGAGCGGACCGCAGATGCTGATGACGCGGAATCTGATTTACACGGCGGTTACAAGGGCAAGAGCCTGTGTCTGCCTGGTCGGTGTCCCGTATGTGTTTCAGCAGATGGTGGACAATGCGATGGAACAGAAGCGCTATTCGGGACTGCGCGACCGCATTGAAGAAATTATGGAGACATTGTGATAAAAAATATAAAATGGAATCAATTCCCCCGCGCCGCTATGGATGCGCTATATCCAAGGCGCTGCCCGGTCTGCGGGGAGATCGTGACGCCGAAGGGCGGGCTTATCTGTCCTTCGTGTCTTTTGAGGCTTTCGCCTGTCAAATCGCCGGTTTGTCAGAAATGTGGAAAAGAAGTTTGGAGTGAAGAAATCGAATATTGTCCAGACTGTGTGAAACACCGCCGATCATTTGCGCGTGGGATGGCACTCTTTAACTATACGGAGGAAGCTGCGCGCTCGATGGCAGCGGTTAAATATAAAAATAAGAGGGAATATATCGATTTTTATGCCGAAGCTGCAGCGGAAAAGCTGAGGCAGTATGAAAATCGGGAGGAGTGGCAGTTTGACGGTCTGGTTCCCGTTCCGGTCCACCCGGCGCGGAAACGGAAACGCGGTTTCAATCAGGCGGAGGTTCTGGCAAAGCGGATGGGCGAGCGGCTGGAAATGCCGGTGTACCCGGAATTTTTATATCGGATACGAAATACAGAACCCCTGAAAGAGATGAATCCAGATGAACGGCTCCGGAATTTACAGCAGGCGTTTCAGGCGGATGCGGAGGCAATCCGGGCAAGTGGTGTGCAAAACGTGCTTCTCGTGGATGATATTTATACGACCGGAAGCACGGCGGAAGCGTGTACCCGGGCGCTTCTGTCTGCGGGGATCGAAAAAGTCTGTTTTTTTGCCGTTTGTATTGGACAAGGACGCTAAAGTGGGATATGATAGAGAAGATAGGCAGAGGGAAGCCTTATAAGTGGAAATACTCCGGCATTTCTGGATGAAAAGAATAGTAGAAATCATTTGAATCTAAAAGTTTGCGGGAGAGGCAAAAAGAGGTTCAGGAGACGGAAGGAATGCGGGGGAGATTTCAAGTAAGAAAGAAAAGGAGTAAAAAGAATGCAGGAATTTGAATATCGCCTGGAAAAGGAAGATTATAAAAACTGGATTCACTGGAACGTGCTTAAGCATGAGTCCAAGAAAATGAAGATGGTGTCGGCACTCTTATATGTCGCATTTTTAGCTCTCTTTCTGGGAAAAAATGTGATGCAGGCAAAGGGCAATCTGGTTCTTCTTGTACCGTCCATCGTGATAGCGGTGCTGGTTGGCATCGGCATGTTTTACATGATTTCAAACCAGAACCAGGAGCGGATGATCTGGAAACGGAGCGGACTTAAAAATTTGGAAAAGACGGGCAATTTCCCAGTCGTACATCTGACGCTGGATGAGAAGACACTGACCATGACGGTTGCGGCGCAGGAGATGACCAAGACTTACAGCTACAGCGACATTGAGCAGATGGTTGAGATTGAGCGGATGTATCTGCTTGAAACGAACGAGAAAACCTGGCAGTTTATCGCCAAGTCGGCATTTTCCAGCGAGGAAGAGCAAAAGCAGTTTGAGACATTCATGAATGAAAAGCTTGCGGATGCCAAGGAAAACCCAGAAGAATATCCATCCGTGACAAAAAATCCGGAAAATGCGGAGAACCAGGAGGGCGGCGCCCTGCATCAGAACGCCGCGCTTGAGGATGATGTTGTGGAAGCTGATGAGCCGGAGATCACCCGCGTGGATACAAGCCATATGGGTAAGATTGGAAAAATGGCGCATTTTATCGGAAGCCAGGCGGCAGATGAGGAAGAAACCGATGAGCCTGAAAAGGCGGAGCCGGATACCACAGACAGCCATGAAAATGTGGAAGAAAAGACAGACGCTGTAAACGAGGAGAAAGTGGATGAATAAACCTTTCTGATTGTTTTATAGCATCATTGTAAGTCCTGATAATGTGAAATACGAGGCGCGGGCAGAATCTGGTTCCAGCCTGCACTAAGTGAAAACGATATCTATAATATAAAAGAGGCGGCGAATGTCGGCAAGTTATTGCTTGACGCGCCGCTTCTTTTATGATATAGTAGACGGGCGAATGGAAGAACATAGGTCTTTTTTTTATGCTCAAAAACCAGATTTCCGGTTGGAGAGTGGAAAGATCGCATACTAAGAAAAATGGAGGTGGAAGTTGTGCGTACAAGAATTACACTGGCATGCACAGAATGCAAGCAGCGCAATTACAACATGACCAAGGATAAGAAAACTCATCCGGACAGAATGGAAACCAAAAAGTACTGCAGATTCTGTAAGACACACACGTTACACAAAGAGACGAAGTAAGAGTAACTGGTTGGTTCTGCGCGATCGGGCATCTGCCTGAGCGCTTTGGAGGACAAAAATGGGTGATACAGAAAATACCAAAAAAGCTCCTAAAAAGAGTTTCTGGAAAGGTCTAAAAGCTGAGTACAAAAGGATCATCTGGCCTGACAAAGAGACAGTTACGAAGCAGACTGGAGCGGTCATCGCCGTTTCCGTTGCGCTGGGACTTATCATTGCGGCTCTTGACACGGCAATCGTGTTTGGACTGCACTTCGTTATGTAAAGGCAAAGGTGAGAAATATGGCAGAAGCAAATTGGTATGTAGTGCATACTTATTCCGGCTATGAAAACAAAGTAAAGGTTGACATCGAAAAGACGATCGAGAACCGGAACCTTCAGGATCAGATCTTAGAGGTTTCCGTGCCGATGCAGGAAGTTATCGAAGTCAAGAATGGAGCCAATAAACAGGTTGCCAAGAAGATGTTTCCCGGATACGTACTGATCAACATGGTTATGAATGATGATACCTGGTACGTAGTACGCAACACCCGCGGAGTGACCGGGTTTGTTGGTCCGGGCTCCAAACCGGTTCCTTTGACGGAAGAGGAGATGGCCGGTCTCGGATTTAAGGAAACCGGCGTTGTTGTTGACTTTGAGGTCGGCGACACGGTTGTTGTAACGACAGGGGCATGGAAAGATACCGTTGGTGTTATCGAGTCCATCAACGAGGAAAGACAGACCCTGACGATTCGTGTAGAACTGTTTGGCCGTGAGACACCGGTTGAACTGAACTTCACAGAGATCAAGAAGATGATGTAAAGAGGTTCATTTATGAGCCTGTGGGAGGGAAATCCCCGCAATTACCACAATTTATAGGAGGTGCCAACAATGGCAAAGAAAGTTACAGGATATATTAAATTACAGATTCCTGCTGGAAAGGCTACACCAGCTCCGCCAGTAGGTCCGGCTCTTGGACAGCACGGTGTAAACATCGTACAGTTCACGAAAGAGTTCAACGCTAAGACAGCAGACCAGGGCGATATGATCATCCCGGTTGTTATTACTGTATATGCTGACAGAAGCTTCAGCTTCATCACAAAGACTCCGCCGGCTGCCGTTTTGTTAAAGAAAGCTTGCAAGATTAAATCCGGTTCCGCTACACCGAACAAGACTAAGGTAGCTAGCATCTCGAAAGAGGATCTGCAGAAGATCGCAGAATTAAAGATGCCTGACTTAAATGCAGCAAGCCTTGAAGCTGCTATGAGCATGATCGCTGGTACAGCAAGAAGTATGGGTATCACAGTTGCCGAGTAATTTTCGGGATGTTTATCAGTAACGTGGGAGGGAATTCCCCGACAATACCACTAGGAGGTTTTTTATAATGAAAAGAGGAAAAAGATACGTAGAGGCTGCTAAATTAGTAGATCGCGCAAGCCTTTATGAAGCTGCAGATGCCATCTCCATCGTGAAGAAGGCTGCAGGTGCTAAATTCGATGAAACCGTAGAACTTCATATCAGAACTGGTTGTGACGGCCGTCATGCTGATCAGCAGATCCGTGGTGCAGTTGTACTGCCGCACGGAACTGGTAAGACCGTTCGTATCCTTGTATTTGCTAAGGGACCGAAGGCAGAAGAGGCTCAGGCTGCAGGCGCAGATTTCGTAGGCGCTGAGGAGCTGATCCCGAAGATCCAGAACGAGGGATGGTTAGACTTCGACGTAGTAGTAGCTACTCCGGACATGATGGGCGTTGTAGGACGTCTTGGTCGTGTACTTGGACCGAAGGGCTTAATGCCGAACCCGAAGGCTGGTACTGTTACTATGGATGTAACCAAAGCTATCAATGATATCAAAGCCGGTAAGATCGAGTACAGACTTGATAAGACTAACATTATCCACGTGCCAGTAGGTAAAGCTTCCTTCACAGAGGAGCAGTTAGCGGACAACTTCCAGACGCTTATTGACGCTATCCTGAAGGCAAAACCAGCTACCTTAAAGGGCGCTTACTTAAAGAGTGTAACCATGACTTCTACCATGGGCCCGGGCGTTAAGCTGAACGTAGGTAAGCTGATTGGCTAATCAGAAGACGTTATAGAATCAAGAGGATGAGGGACTTTTGGGTCTTTCGTCCTCTTTTTTTCGATTGTCGAAAAAATATAAATAAAGTCAAAAAAACAGTTGACTTTATACTTTAGTAGTGATAAAATATGTTCTGTTGCCGCTGAGAAAGCGGAAACGAAAATTAAAGAGTCAAGACGCACAGGTGATTGTGAAAACTTTCAAAAAGAAAGTGAAAAAGTCCTTGACAAAAATGAATATCCATTATATAATGGTTAAGCACATTTTTGGAGAGATATCGAAGCGGTCATAACGAGGCGGTCTTGAAAACCGTTTGTCCGAAAGGGCGCGTGGGTTCGAATCCCACTCTCTCCGTTTCAAAAACGGTTATTAATTTCATAAGATATAAAAATCAACCTGCAGAAGTACCCAAGAGGTTGAAGGGGCTCCCCTGGAAAGGGAGTAGGTCGTTAGTAGCGGCGCGAGGGTTCAAATCCCTCCTTCTGCGTTCGATGCGAAAGCATCAGGAACCTTGAAAACTGAACAGTATGTAAAACCCTGAAAATTCTAAGAACAAAGG
>NZ_QUJN01000012.1:0-27708 GCF_003480665.1 Clostridium sp. AM28-20LB
ATTATTATACTATTTGCATTGTGCAGATATGCACACTCCTGCGCTTTCATCTCGGTAATCAAATTGCCAAGGATTCCCGCTTATTGTCCTAAAACCTGAAATCCCGCTGCCCCTTTTCAATTTCAACCAGATTTTTCCGCACAATCTCCTGCACTTTTTCTTTCGGAATCGAACCGATCTCCGCCTGAATCAGCTTCTCTCCAATCTCTTTCGTCCCCGGTGCCGCATAATCTTCCAGATACTCCTTGAGCGTCATCAGCGCATTCGGATGACAACAGTTCTGAATCTGCCCGCTCTTGCAAAGGCTCATAAAGCGGTCGCCCGTCCGTCCTTCCCGGTAGCACGCCGTACAGAAGCTTGGAATATAGCCTAATTCCATCAGCCAGCGGACCACCTGGTCGAGTGTCCGGTTGTCGCTCACATCGAACTGCGCCGAATTTTCCTCCTCCGGCTCTTCCTCTGCATATCCGCCGACACTGGTGCGGGAACCGCCACTGATCTGCGATACGCCCAGCCGCAGCACCCGCTCCCGACAGGCTTTGCTCTCTCTCGTTGAAATAATCATGCCCGTGTACGGAACTGCCACCCGGATGCAGGCTACGATCTTCTCAAAAATATCGTCGCTGATGCCGTTGTCAAAGGTCGATGGGTCGATATCGTCCGCCCGGCGGATGCGCGGCACGCTGATGGTGTGCGGACCAACGCCAAAAACTTCCTCCAGATGTTCCGCGTGCATCAAAAGTCCTGCAAATTCATACCGGTACAACTCCAGACCAAATAAAACGCCGATTCCCACATCATCGATGCCGCCCTCCATCGCGCGGTCCATCGCCTCCGTGTGATAACAGTAATTGTGCTTTGGTCCCGTCGGATGCAGGCGCTCATAGCTCTCCTTGTGGTACGTCTCCTGGAACAGGATATATGTTCCGATTCCCGCCTCTTTCAGTTTCCGGTAATTCTCCACCGTCGTCGCCGCAATATTGACATTGACCCGGCGGATCGCCCCGTTTTTATGCTTGATGCTGTAAATTGTCCTGATACTGTCCAGCACATATTCGATCGGGCTGTTAACCGGATCCTCGCCCGTCTCCAGCGCCAGACGTTTATGTCCCATATCCTGAAGCGCAATTACCTCCTGCCGGATTTCCTCCTGCGTCAGCTTCTTTCTGGCAATGTGCTTGTTTTTCATGTGGTATGGACAGTACACGCAGCCATTCACGCAGTAATTCGACAGATACAACGGCGCAAACATGACGATCCGGTTTCCGTAGAAATCCTGCTTGATCTGACGTGCCAGTTCAAAGATCTCCTCCACCTTTTCCGGAATCTCACAGTCAAGAAGCACTGCCGCCTCACGGTGGCTCAGCCCTTTTCGAAGCCGCGCCTTCGCCAGAATCCGATCGATCAGTTCCACGTTGTTTTTGTTCTTCTCGGCATAGGAAAGAGTCTCTAAAATTTCCTCATGGTTGATAAATTCCTCTGCCTTTTTGGATGATGGGTTGTAATTGTAACTCATAGTCTCTTCTCCTTCTCTTACAGGTCAGGATGATAGCTATCATGTTTTCCTCCGGCATTTTCAATTTCAAAAATGCCCGCATAACCAGCCGCCAATCGCGTCCTTCCCCGTCAGTTTATTTATCTGTAAGCATCTTTCGATGCCAACAAACCAAATTGCAGGCTTTTACCCCTTATAATCTCCCCGGTCGACGACTACCTCGTACCCGATGCTTTCCATGCGCCGCTTCATGCAGCTGACGCACTCCGCCGCCTCGTCTCCCGTGCAGATTTTATTGTCATAAAGCATATATTTGGCGCGCACCCCGACCGGAGACAGGTTCGGCATCACGACGTTTCCGCCTGCCAGAATTCCCAGTTCGCGCCCCATCGGGTGAATCGTTCCGAGCGCCGTCGTCGCCGGAAGCAGCACTTTCGGCTTCAGCAGGCGAAGCAGCCCTAAAAGAAACAGTGTCTCTTCCAACGTTCCTGCTGCCTCCCCGCCAAACGGAGTGTCGTGCTGCGGAATAAACGGACCGATTCCCACCATTTCCGGATCCAGTTCTTCGATAAAACGCATATCTCTCGCCAGACAGTGCGTCGTCTGGTGCGGCGAACCGACCATAAAACCGCATCCGGTCTGATAACCAAGCGCCTTTAAATCACGCAGGCACTGCATCCGGTGTTCAAATGACATCTCTGCCGGATGCAGGCTCGCGTAATGGCACGCGTCCGCCGTCTCATGGCGCAGCAGATACCGGTCCGCCCCTGCCTCTTTCCAGCGTTTCAACGTATCATACTTCTTTTCTCCGAGCGACAAAGTAATCGCACAATCTGGAAATCCTGCCCGGATCGCCTGCACCATCTCCATCACCCAGTCATCCGTCATCGCCGGATCCTCACCGCCCTGCAAAACAAAGGTGCGGAATCCCAGCTGATAACCATTCTCACAGCAGGAAAGAATCTCCTCCCGACTCAGGCGGTACCGGCTTGCATTTCGGTTGCTCCTCCGGATGCCGCAATAAAGACAGTCGTTTTTGCAATAATTGCTGCACTCAATGAGTCCCCGCACATACACCGCTTTTCCGTACTCTCTTTCCCGGATGCAGCGCGCTTTTTCAAAGAGGTAGTCCGCCAGCTCCGGTGAACGTCCCTCGATCAGACTGACCCACTCATCCTCCGTCAGGGACTCCCCCGCTTCCAGACGGTCAATCAATCTCTTTAATTCTGTAATCGTTTCTATCTGTTCAGCGCCTGGACGGACCGCCTCCCGCCACCAGTCAGACGGTCGAAGTCCCGCGCGTGTAAAATCTGCCATTCCGCCACCTCGTTTTCATTCCTGTGCTTCCGGTGCCTTCGAATACAGCGCCTTCGAAGAAATCCCCCGCAGCATCCCCAGCTTCCCGGACAGCGCACTGATCACATCACCCGGCGCGTCAATCACGACGCTGATAATATTCACGTTCCGTTTGTGGTAAGGAATCCCCATCCGCCCTACGATATACTGCCCGTACTGGTGCAGCACCTTATTCAACTCTTCCGTATCTCCCGTCTGATCGACCACAATACCGATCACGGCAACTCTTGATTCTGTCTCCATGTTTTTCCCTCATATCTTCCTGTTTATCTGTCCAAATTTTTCTCTACAACAGATACCATTTCAAATATCTCTGCTAAAAACCATGCTGCGATCCTGTCCTGCAAAATCTTCCATCCACAGGCACCACTTTTTCCAGCCCCGCCTTTCTATAGAGCAAATGGATCAAAAAGAGCCCGCGCAGACGCGGACTCCATCCATCTCAAAAAGGGTATACGAATCTCCATGAACCGCTCCCCTTTCCTTCAAGACCCGTCTCAAACGTCAGCATCGCTTTTCACCACTTCCAGCATCGCCGGAACACTCGATTATTTCTGTTCCATTCCTTTTTGAAAGGTATCTACTGCCTCGCAAATCGGAATACTTGATAAAAGCGTATCACATTTACTGTAAAATTGCAAATAACACTTATATGCTTCCCCATAAAATGCTTCCCCATAAAAAACGGGCGTCGCCGATTTTCCACTCCAAAACCAGCAACGCCCATCTTCCATTTTCCTAATTATTTCTTACAGAATCTTCCCATACCGTCCCAAAAAGCTCTTCGTTCTCTCATTATCCGAAGCAAACACCTTCTCCGGCGCGCCCTCCTCGACGATGAGTCCGTCTGCCATGAAGATCACGCGGTGGGAAATATCTTTCGCAAACGCCATCTCATGGGTAACAATCACCATCGCGATGTGCAGATCCGCTAACGACTTAATAACCTTCAATACTTCTCCCGTCAGCTCCGGATCTAGTGCGGAGGTCGGCTCGTCGAAAAACAGAATCTTCGGATTCAGTGCCAATGCACGGGCGATCGCCACACGCTGGCACTGACCGCCGGAGAGCTGGTACGGATAATAGTCCTCCTTATCCTCCAGACCCATTTTTTTCAGAAGCTCGCGCGCCTCTTTATAAACCGTCTCCTTGTCGCGCTTCTGCACATGGATCGGCGCGTCTGTGATATTTTTCAGCACAGAATAGTGCGGAAACAGGTTAAAATTCTGGAATACCAGACCGTACTGGCTGCGGATCTCCTTCATGTCCTTCTTATCCGCATAGCTGACCTTGCCATCCGCGCCCGTCCAGGCTGCTCTCTTTCCTAAATATACGATCTCGCCGTGATCCATCGTCTCCAGCATCGTCGCGCAGCGCAGAAGCGTCGATTTACCCGAACCGGACGGTCCGATGATGGACACGATCTCGCCCTCGCTCACACTCAGTGAAATATCCTTTAAAACCGACAGATCGCCGAATGATTTTTCCACATGATTTAATTCTAACAAGTTCATTTTCCACATTCCTCCCGCTTCTATCGGTAATAATCCAGCTTTTTCTCAATCCATTCCATTGCAACTGCCACAACCAGATTGAAAATGTAGTAAAAGACGGCTGCTGCTACAAACGGCATCATATTCGTCTGGGATGCCGCCAGCGCCTTGGCGATTGAGAACATCTCCGCCACGCTCAACGTAAACGCCAGAGACGTATCTTTTACCAGCGTGATGACCTCATTCGTCACCGACGGAAGAATCCGCTTGATTACCTGCGGCAGGATGATCTTGAAGAAGGTCTGTGCCTTTCCATAACCCAGAATCTCCGCTGCCTCATACTGTCCGACCGGCATCGACTGGATGCCGCTGCGGTAAATCTCGGCAAAATATGCCGCATAGTTAATGACAAAACCGATGAAGGTAGCCCACAGACGGTAACTGCTGCCGACTTTGATGCGGAACAGATAATACGGTCCAAAATACACCACCATCAGCTGCAGCATCAGCGGTGTGCCTCGCATAATCGAAATATATACTTTTACAATCGTCTGGATCAGCTTGTTCTTCGACATACGCCCGAACGCGATCACGAGTCCTAACGGAAGTGAAAATAGCAGTGTGATCACAAAAATCTGTGTGCTGACTGCCATACCACCCGCAAGCTGTGTAATCATCTGCTGGAGTGTCATCTTACCCATAATTATCCCATACCTGCTTTCTAAAATGTAGATTCGTTACTGTTCACGCATACGTGCCCGGTAACGGAATGTGCTGTGACTTCACAGTTAAACACATAAACCGCGAATGGGGACTGCCATGAAATCATTCACAGCCGTCCCTATTCCTATTATTTAATAATGTTTCGTTTTTACAATCAACAATTAATTACTATTTGCCGATGGTAGTTACGTCTTTGCTAAACCATTTCTCAGAAACTTCCTGTAAGGTTCCATCCTCTGCCATCTCTTCCAGAGTGCTCTGAACTTTATCTCTTAACTCGGTGTTGCCCTTCTTGAAGCCTACGCCGTATTCTTCCTCAGAAAGGGAATCGTCCAGAATCTTGAAATCAGCGTTTCTCTGCTGAATCTGATAGCCTGCTACGATTACGTCCATCGCAATGGCATCAACGGCGCCCTGCTCCAGATCCATGAATGCGGTGTTGTAATCAGCGGTTGTCAGAAGCTCCTTGAAAGTAGCGGTCAGTTCCGGTGCCTCTTTTAAAGCTGCCTCTGCGGAAGAATCTGCCTGAACCTCTACGATCTTGCCTGCCAGATCCGCCTGGCTGCTGATATCCGAATCATTGGCTACGACAAATACCTGCTGGTTTGCCATGTACGGCTCAGTCCAGGTGTAATCATCCTCACGACCCGTCATCGTAAATCCATTCCAGATGCAGTCGATATTGCCGGACTCAAGCTCCATATCTTTAGAATCCCAGGCAATCGGCTGTGCCTTATATTCCAGACCCAGGCGTTTTGCAACTTCCTGTGCCAGCTCCAGGTCAAATCCGGTGTACTCGCCGTCATCGCCTACAAATCCCATCGGCGGGAAATCCTGATCAAAACCAACAATCAGAGTGCCGCCGTCGGTTGTCTTCGCCTCTTCTGCGGTGGTTTCCTCTGCCTGGCTCTCAGCCGCCTCTGTGTCTGCTGCGGTTGTCTCTGCTGCGCTGTTGCTGCTGCCACATGCGGTCATGGAAAGTGCCATTACTGCAGCCAGCGCTGCGCTCACAAATCTCTTTTTCATAATTGGTGTCCTCCTCATTTTCAGACAGTGGAAGCCGTTCTCCCTTTGCCGGTTTCCGTCTCGCTTTTTAATATGCTACCATATTAGCATACTAAAGCGTTTTTGTAAAGCACTTATTTTTGAAATCTGTCTTTTTGTGTAATAGGGAATTCCATGGAATTTCCTATTATACAAAAAGGGATCCCACATGATCTCTCACATGGAATCCCAATCATTTTTATCCTCAATAATTGAGTGGAATTTGAGTAAAAATCTTTTTTTACCCTTAAAAAAACCTTATTTTACAAGGATTACTCGCAAACATACGGCATCAGGGACAGATGTCTTGCTCTCTTGATAGCTACAGTCAGAGCTCTCTGATGTTTAGCACAGTTGCCAGTGATACGTCTCGGAAGGATTTTTCCTCTCTCAGATACGTATCTCTTTAATTTATTTGTATCTTTGTAATCGATTTCGCCGTTCTTCTCGCCGCAGAATACACAAACTTTTTTTCTTCTACGCATACCGCCTCTTCTGATCTTGGAAGCGTCTGTTTTATCGCCTTTATTGAATGCCATTGGTCTTTCCTCCTTCACACACATCAGCCTGATGGCGCTCTCGCGCACTCCGTCCGCCGGGGGACCGATTCCCGAACCTAGTTGAACGGAAGGCCTTCGTCTTCTACTCCATCAGGAATATTCATGAATCCATCGCCGATTGCGCTGGACGGAGCCGGGCGCTCTGCCGGACGGTAACCGCCGTCGCTGTTGCCAGATGCCGCATTCTTGCTCTCTGCAAATTCCTGATCCTCTACAATCACTTCTGTCGTATATACTTTCTGGCCGTCACGATTGGTATAGCTGCCAGTCTGAATTCTTCCGGTTACTACGAGCTTGGTTCCCTGATGAAAATACTTCTCAGCGAATTCGCCTGCTCTGTCAAATGCAACACACGGAATGAAATCCGCTGTCTGTGCGCTGTCGTCTCCGTTTCCGCCTCTGCGGCCTCTGCGGTCTACTGCCAGCGTGTATCTGGCGATTGCCATAGCTCTCTCGCCCTGAGAGTATCTCACTTCCGGATCTCTCGTTAATCTGCCCATCAGAATTACTTTATTCATACGATCACTCTTTCTTTATCTACTCTTACGCATCCTGTCTTACGCATAAGTATCTGATAACCGGCTCCATGATGCGGATGTGGTTCTCCACCTCATTCGGGCATACGGAATCAGACTCGAAATGTACGAAGTAGTAGAATCCTTCTTTCATTTTCTGAATCTCGTAAGCAAGTCTCTTCTTGCCCCATTCATCAATGTCAGTTACTGTACCGCCGAAACGTGTGATGTAACCTGTTACTTTCTCCATCGCTGCGGCTCTCTCTTCGTCCTCGAGTTTTGCGCTAAGAACAACTGCTAATTCATATTTGTTCATGCTCTTTCTTACCTCCTTGTGGTCACTGACCCCCTGACTCCAGCAGGGAGTAAGGATTTTTGTGTTATATATTACCGAATATCTATGATACCAAAAAAGGAACGGCTTGGCAAGCACTTTTTCGAGATTTTCTATGTAAATTTTCTCGTTTTTTCCGGGCTTTCTGCCCCTTCTTGCAGCATTCTTTTACTGACTGCCAGATCATGAAGCTGCCTGCATCTGTACGCCCACCCGCCGCTCTTATTCGGACTTCTCTCCCGCTTTTTTCAGTCCTCTGGTACTCTTTTCCACCAATGGTCGTGCCATCATCACCTGATGCCCGCAGCCGGCACATTTCAAACGGAAATCCGCGCCGACCCGCAGGATCTCCCACTCATGGCTGCCGCACGGGTGCGGCTTTTTGAGTTTTACAATATCTCCAACCTCGTATACCATTTCCTCTCTCCCCTGTTACTACCTTATACTCCGACCGCGTCCCCCAGCACCTTCCCGATGCTGTCGCTGATAACCAGATCCGCCTGACCATCGCGCGAGGTCGCTGATTTATTGATCAGAACCAGTTTATTTCCATGATAATAATCAATCAGCCCCGCTGCCGGGTACACCACCAGCGAGGTACCGCCGATGATCAGCATATCTGCCTTGCGGATATGGGCAATTGACCGCTCAATTACCTCATTGTCCAGTCCTTCCTCATACAGCACGACATCCGGCTTGATCACGCCGCCGCAGCCGCACTTCGGCACGCCCTTCATCTTCAAAATATCATCCAATCCGTAAAACCTGCCGCAGCGCGTACAATGGTTGCGGAGCACCGATCCGTGCAGCTCCAGCACCTCTTTGCTGCCTGCTGCCTGGTGCAGCCCGTCGATATTCTGGGTAATGACCGCTTTCAGCTTTCCTTCCTGCTCCAGCTTCGCCAGCGCCAGATGCGCCCGGTTCGGCTTTGCATTCGGGAACAGCATCTTATTGCGGTAAAACCGGTAAAATTCCTCTGGCTTTCTCATATAAAAGCTGTGGCTTAAAATCGTTTCCGGCGGATAGTCATACTCCTGATGGTACAGCCCGTCCGTGCTTCTAAAATCCGGGATATTGCTCTCGGTCGAAACACCCGCCCCGCCAAAAAATACAATATAATTTGACTCATTAATCCATTTTTTTAATGTGTCTGTCTCTCCCATCTGACGCACTCTCCTCTCCTTTTTCTGAAAACATAAAAGCGGTTGCTATTAGTTTACATGAAATCAGCACATTCTCTATCCTATACAATTACAGCACGCACTCTACACGATCTCATCCAGATACACGCCGTTCACCGTATCCACCTGTGCCAGAATCTCTGCCAGCCCCTTATTTTCAAGCTGTCCGCCCCAGATTTCTTCCGCTTTCCGGCAGCCAAACAGCCAGCTCACCAGCTCTTCCGGCTTCGTCTCCAGCCATATGGAAACATTTTCCGTGCAGCCGCAGGTATCCGGCTCCGGTTTCCGCGCCTTCAGGCTGGAACCTGTCTCCCCAATCGTCCAGACAAACTCACCGTTGTTCATTTCCAGAATCGGATCATTCATACGGATGCCCAGTGTGAGCATACGTTTTTCTTCTCCCTGCTGCTCTGCCTGTTTTAAGCCAAATGCCGCCAGCAGCGCCCCGATATTCGTCAGGCGCGCCATATTCCACGGCTTCTCGCCCGTCTTGACCGTGTATGCGTCCTCCGCATACAAAAGCCGGTGTTCACGGACTTCCCAGCCCCAGTAGGCATCCAGGCCAACCAGCCTGCCGTCCTGTTCCAGAAATTCCAACGTGCCATTTTCAGAAGCCAGCTCCTTGATGAGACGGCTCACATACGCCGCATCCCGGCGCGTATACATCTCATACCGTGCGCCCAGCCACTGTTCCATATAGACGGCAGCCCGCCCGCAGTCCTCCGGAGTATCCTGGCACACCGTGCGCGTCAGCGTCTGTTTCGCCTTCTCGGTCAGCTCATAGGATGCCACATTTCCGATGAAGGTAAATCCCATCGGCGCATACACAGCCGGGTTGACCGGGACCAGATACGTGATCGGCTTTCCGGCTGCCTCCTCGTCGTGAAGCATTTTCACAAATACGTCCCGGAAATGTCCTTCGCGGCGGCGGCTCTCCTCGGTCGCCACCCCGACCAGATAATCGAGCTTCCAGAGGCGTCCACGCAGCTTCACCGCATACGGATTGTACTGCACCATCGAAATCAGAAGTCCATTATCCTTTTTCACCAGAATCTCGTTATCCTTCGTCTTTTCCTTATAATAATACTCGATAAAACTCTCCGAATCTTCCGGGAAACACATATGCCAGAGATGCTTCGTCTCGTCCTTATCCTCCGCGTCCAGATACGTCAGCACACTTCCCGCCGTCGTATTGGCGATCTGCTCCGCCCAGTGATAGCCCTTGCTGCCGTTTAACAGCTGTTCTACCAGATATTTGCGTGCATAATCCGCCGGATAATACGTCATTTTCGCCTTCCGGAGTCCCTCTAATCCCATATCGTCCTCGCGGTTGACCCACTCAGCCTCAGGAAATTCCTCTATCAGGAACTGTCGGTTGATAAACTGGTACAGACCGTTGATCTCCGGGTTTGCCTTCTCAATATGGATAACCGCCATATGTTCCACCGGATTGTAGCTTCCGATCGTAAATGCCTCCATCTGACCGTCGATATACACGCCGCCCATGTGGATGCTGAATTCTGAACAATTTTTCAGAATATCGTGAATGCCCTTTACCTCATAATCGAGATGTTCCTCGACCTCCTCGCCCTTCTGCTGTCTCCAGCGGTCCAGAAAAACCCAGACATCGTGGCTGTCCGAACAGCACAGACGGCGGTACTCATAGCGCCCCTCATATTCGCGCTTAAATGCGTTGACGCGGTTTTTCTTCTTATGCAGTTTCTTTCCCGCCAGGGAACGCATCGCATCGCCGTTGTAGAGATAATCCCTCGAATCGACCTGCTCTTCCACCAGATATTTGTCCTCCGGCAGATTTAAATATTTCACTGCATACTCATCCGCCAGATTGATAACCAACGGATATCCCAGTTCTTCATTAAAATACTCCTCAATCGCCGCAAACGCCCCCGGCAGGTCTTCCTCCCGGCACAGCGGCATCGCGGAAAAACAACGTCCTTCATTCTCCATCAGCCATAAAAGCGCCTTATTTTCCCAGATTGCATAGCGGACATTATAATAATCTTTCCAGACATAGCTCTCCAGAAATACGCTGTCGCACGTCATATTGTGGCGCATCGCGTAAAACGGAAGCATCTCCTGGATACTGTTAACTTCAATTTTTTTAAACTCTAAACTCATGAAACCTCCTGTGTAAAATCAAAGTGGGTTTTATTTGCCTTCTCATATTATACCATAAATACTAAATTCAGCTATCGCCTTTGGCTCTGCTTCATTAAGTATTTAGGTATGACTCGCACTAAGCTCGAAAACACCTCGCTAAGTGCTCATATTATACCACAAATTTCCTACTTAAAAACAAGGATTTTCTTCCCTTGACTCTATAATTATTGTAGACATTATAGTTATTTCTGATAAACTATACTCAGAAAATGATTTCTGCGGCGTTTTCTTTCTGACGGCCGACGGCAGAGTCATCTATTTTTACCAGAAAGACGAGGATTTATTCATGGAAAAGAATCTCACCTCCGGCAGTGTGCTGAAAACAGTTATCTATTTCTCCTTGCCATATTTGTTATCTTATTTTTTACAGACACTCTACGGCATGGCGGATCTGTTTATTATCGGGCAGTTTGGAGGCGTGGATGGGACGACGGCGGTCTCGGTCGGCAGTCAGGTCATGCATATGCTGACGGTTATGATCGTTGGTCTGGCGATGGGCGCAACGGTTCTCATCGGACGCGCGGTCGGCGCGGGTGACCGGAAGCTTGCGGCGCGCGGCATCGGTAACACGATTTCCTTATTTGCAGGTCTGTCCATTCTTCTGACCGGACTTCTGCTGACGGCGGTTCACGGCATTATCAGGCTCCTGTCTGTCCCGGAGGAAGCGGTAAACGGCACCGCGGCATATCTGATGATCTGCTTTGCCGGCATCCCGTTCATCACCGCCTACAATATCATCAGCTCTATTTTCCGCGGCATGGGCGACTCCAAAAGTCCGATGTATTTCGTTGCAATCGCCTGTATTATCAATATTGCGCTTGATTACCTTTTAATGGGCGTGTTTTCGCTCGGTCCGTCCGGCGCGGCGCTCGGCACGACCCTGTCACAGATGTGCAGTGTCCTGATCGCCCTGGTCGTAATCATTAAAAAACGGATGTTTCCGGGTTTTCGTCTCCGTGACCTCCATCCACATAAGACTACCATAGCCTCCATCCTGCAGGTCGGAATCCCAGTTGCAGTTCAGGACGGCTTTATACAGGTTTCTTTTCTGGTTATTACCATGTTTGCCAACCAGCGCGGATTAAATGATGCGGCGGCGGTCGGAATCGTTGAAAAGCTGATCGGAATCCTGTTTCTGGTTCCATCCTCGCTTCTCTCCACGGTTTCCGCCCTCTCCGCTCAAAACCTGGGCGCCGGAAAACCTGAGCGTGCCCGTCAGACGCTGCGCTACGCGATCTGCATCACATTTTCTTTCGGGCTGATCATCGCAATTGCCATGCAGTTTGCTGCCGGTGCCGCCGTCTCCCTCTTTACTGATGAGGCAGAGGTTGTCCGGCTCGGAACCCAGTATATGAAGAGCTATGTGCTGGACTGCATGATCGCCGGTATCCATTTCTGCTGCAGCGGTTTCTTCTGCGCCTGCGGACTGTCCGGGCTGTCGTTCCTGCACAACTGCATCTCGATCGTGGTAGCGCGCATCCCGCTGGCATGGCTTGCCTGCCGCTATTTCCCAGAAACACTGTATCCGATGGGACTCGCAGCGCCGATCGGATCTCTCATCTCCGTTGCCATCTGCCTGATTGCATTGCGGTGGATTAGGCGGCATCCGGAAAAGCTGGTTATGAATTTACATCCAGTTGAAACAGAATAAATGCTGCATTCCCATCTGGATCTTAAAACTTCCATCCGCCAGTTCAACAAGCCTCTGACGGAAACAGCGGTCTGGCTTGGAACGGTTGGTGTCGGCATTTCGCTGAAAGCTCCCTCCGTTCCGGGCACAGACAAATGGCAGGAAACTACCTGCATGGTTGTCCGCTTTCGCGGCAGCCATCAGGAAGCTCCTGCCCCCATATAAAACTCTTCTGCAATTTATCTGGGAGCATTCTCTCCCCATCACCGGATTCTACCGTGAGATCACCCGCTTACTTTTCCCGCATCTCCAGCAGTCTCCACGCCTTCTTATTCTGGACTTCCAGCACGGAACCACAATATTCACACTTTTTCAACCCCAGCTTCTGAATCGGTGCACCGCAGTTTGGACAGATAAGCGAAACCGCTGCCCCTGCTGTTTTCGCATCCTCATAGACATACACCAGTTCCGTCTCATAAACTGTCTGAATCAGATTCGAATGCAGTTCTGACTGCATCTCAGGCGTTTTCTCATATTCAGTCATTTCCTCATACTCGACCGCCGACTCACACAGAATCCGGCAGAGTCCTTTTTCCTTCTGATAGCGGCTGATGACCGTCCGGTGGATATGTACCTTCTGATACTCTTTTTCCAGTTTTTTTCTCAATTCTGTCTCGATCTGAGTCTTCCACTCGCTCCAGTTAAACTCCGGGAAATCTTTTGCAATCTGCGGCAGGCACAGCCGGTCCATTCCCGCCAGCGAACGCGGTTTGGATGCGTCTGGCTGCGTCAAATCACCTTCCGATAAATGCTTTGCCACATACCGAAACACCTGTACCTCCGGCGTACTCGCCAGCTGCCGTATTTTCCTCTTTATTTTGCGGTAAATCCACCAGACAAGCGCTGCCGCAATCAAAATGCCAATGATCCACCCTATCGTTTCTGTCCGCACCGCTGCCTCTCTTTCTATGTTACTGCACACACACGTGACCAGTCACTTTTCTTTATCTCTATTCACACGCATGGCATACCACAAGCTGATTTTGCCGCTCCCCCTTATTCCAGAACGGCAAAATCCACGCATGATACTTAAACCTGATACTCCTTATTCCGCCTTGCTCGCAGCCTTGTCGCTCATCGCCTTTGAATTTACCATGATCCGCAGATGGGACCCTTCGCCGCATTTGCCCTTCTCATCGTTTACTTCAATATCAAACCACATTTTCCGGCGCTCAATGCTGCGGAGTTTTGCAGTCGCTGTTACCTTCATTCCCACCGGCGTCGGCGCCAGATGGCGGCAGTGAATCTCCGCTCCGACCGTCGTCTGTCCTTCCTCCAGATACGATTTCGCCAGTTCCAGCGCTGCCGCCTCCATCAGGGCCACCATATTCGGAGTAGACAAAATTTGGGAACCTGCGCTTCCGATTCGCTTTGCCGTCATCTCATCCGTTACTTCCCAGGTCAGGCTGTATTCCTGTAATTTTTCTGCCATTTTCGCTTCCTCCATATTATAAAATAATTTTGTTGCGGCTATTTAAAATGCCGTTTCGTGAATGATTCTATTATAGCAGAAGATGTGAAAATCGGATAGCGCATCTTACTTTACAGCGAATCACACAGTTGAAATCCCGAAAATCCTTGTAAAATACGGCTTTTCAGGCATAAAAAAAGGAACCATCTTTCGATGATTCCTCAGAGGCGACAACCAGATTTGAACTGGTGATCAGGGTGTTGCAGACCTTGATCGCCAGTCTCTGGAAGCCGCATAAATACTACGTTCCCAGACACGGTGCACTCATTTGGTGCCCTATTGGTGCCTTATTTTTTATAATTGGACAAAATCTGTCGCTGTCATAATCTTCGGATTTGTTACACCAGACTCTAAGAAGTCTTTATCTCCCGTTAAAAGTACATCTGCATTTGCATGAATCGCCGCCCGAAGAATCGGTCGATCCTTCACATCCCTTATCTGCTCTTCCGAACTATGCTCTTCCAGCGGAGTAGGAACAATCTCCAGTGTCATTAATGACAATGATAAAAATCGTTCCAAAGCTGATATCTTTTTAGGAAATTTTCGATTAAAAATTCTCCGCATCTCATCTATGTTTTGTTCACAGACAAGTCCGTGATTCGGATACGTTACCGCCTTCACAAATGCCTTGAAAGGTGTACCCGTACTGCTAAGCGCTGCCGAAATGAGAATATTGGTATCAATCAGAACTCTCATTATGCCTCACTTTCCGCACGAACCTCTTTTACCAAGTCCATTACCGCCTCATCCGATGTAAGCCCTGCTTCTTCTGCCTCCCCTGCCATCTGTGCCTGTAACATCTGCATTGCATAAACGGCTGAATTAATGAGTCTAACGCTTCCATTCTCTACAACAAAGGTAATTCTATCCCCGCTGGAGACACCCAAAATTTCACGTACATCCTTTGGAATTGTAACCTGACCTTTCGCCATTACTTTCGCATTATCAATAAATGTATTCGCAAGCATAAAAACACCTCCTATTTCAAAATAGGGAAAGTAGGGTTTTCCCTACTTTTATTATATACACTTACTTTCAAAATATCAATATTTAAATTTTCCAGTTTTTGCAAGACGATTTTCTGCCAGCCGCATCCCAATCTCGTCAACAAATGCCTTTGAAATTTGTCGCGACTGTCAAAAAATCTTCTTGCAAAAAGTAGGTGTAGATAATTTCATCTCATATAAAAGAAATACATTTTATTTCAATGCAACCAAACGCTTTAATTTATCTTCCTCCTGCTGTTTCTCCTCTTTAATTCTATACCAATTTTCATATCTTTCATTGAGATCAATCGTATCATCCAACAAATAATAAACCGGAACCGTCCTTTCAAATCCGTTATCGTTAATCAATGTTTTTGTTTCTGATGACTCGACATATCTAAGAAAATAGGAACCTGATTTTGAAAAAGGATTTTTTTGAGACGAATAGAAAACAACCTTTTCATCTCCTATATCCTGCCCGTACATCGTATATGTCACATTTACACCTACCCATTCACTACCTTCAACCTGTCGATAACTGTCAACTTCCTTTCTAATATCGCCTGAAATGGTATCATCATATTTGGTTTCCAATCTTTGTGAAATGTACCATTCCCCTGTTGCGCAACTATCATACACCTTTGATATATCAAAACTTTTCTTTCCTATTTTTATACTTTGAACTTGCTTTAATTTTTCATCCAAAGTTTTAACCTGATTGATAATTTCCCTAATATCTTCCACTCCATATAAGGTTTGGTACATTTCACAGTAAAGCTGCATGTTTTTAAGCCTCAAAACATCATTTTCCCGCATTTCTGTTTTCATTTTATCTAACAGAAATTCCTTTACCTGTGTCTCATCTTCCTTCTTCAATTTTTTTATCAATTTTTTATTTGATTCGTCAGACCACTCATTTACAAACTCTTGCATCCGATTTCTAAACTCTTCTTGTTTCGCAATGTCTGCTTCCCTGACTTTTTCCAATTTTTCCTGGCTCTCCCTTGCGGTCAATTCTTCCTGTTTCTTACTCTCGGCTGCTATCAACTCTTCCTGTTTTTTACTCTCAGCTACTATCTCCGCTTCCCTTTCCTTGCTTGCAGCTACGATTGACTCTTCCAGATTCCTGCTCTCAGCTTCGGCTGATTCTTGTGCAAGGCTTTCATTTACCTTTTTCTTCTCATCAACATTATTCAGAATTAACTGAATTTTTTCTTGCTGTTCTGCTGAAAATTCATCCATTATCTCTGTTATCTTTTTTTCAAGCGCTCCGTCAAAATCCGCTATATCTGACAGCTTTTCCGAATATCGTTCTATGACTTCTTCTGCTCCTGAATAATCTTCCGAAACTTCCCATAACTCTATATATTTTTCCGCCACATCTTTTGTCACATCTTTATCTGCCTTACTATTTAACACTTCTTTTGCGGATGAATAATTTTTTTCATTCAAATATTTCTGATATTCTCTCTCCCATTTCGAATCAACAAACCATTCTAGAAATGCCATTGAATACAGAACTAGCCATGCCATGTTCCATATAAAAGCTATTTTACTTCTTATTTTATATCCCTTTTCTTGGTCAATTCTGTCTTTAAATCTCAGTATTGTCAATACTAATGAAGCTGGGTAAAATAAAAAAAACGTTAAAATCAACATCGGATATGAATAATACCATTTCTTTCTCTGTTTTTCCATAAAATCTTCCCTTCTTCTATATAGTACAAAAGAAGCGCTTGCCTCCTATTGAAACAAGCGCTTTAATATTTCTATGATGCAAATTCCATTAAGAGATATAACGCTGTACCAGCTCTAAAACTCCAGCATTTCTATTGGGACTGCTATAGTCCATATAAACAGTTCCATTTGCTTCATAGAACATCATATACATAGGATTTCCTTCTTCACGAATTTCATAAACCGCATCATAATTTGATATACTCCAATCTCCCGCGCTAGTACATGTATATACTGGAATATGCTCTGACTCACAATTACCTCCATAATAAACACATACATCACCAACTTCATCTGTATCAATATCCGAACCAACACTAAACTCGATTGTATAGCCAGCGCCTTCATACCGTCCTGCATAAGCTGATGGATCCGAACCATAATTACCCGCAGGTACTTCATTGGATACGGGTGCATTTTCTGTATATTCTTCAGCAGGAACTGTCGCTGCCGTCTGTGTCTGATACTTACCAGAAAAATATCCGCCTGTAATTTCACTTATTCCCTGATTTTCTATTACGGATGCCACCATTACTAATGTGAGCACATCTGTTCCTTCAAGATTTTTATAAGAACTATATGCTACTGGCATAGCTACAACCCTGGCAAAATCCCCTTCTACTATTTGTGTCTGTTTTCCTATATAATAAATATAATAGCAATTTCCATTTACATCATATGAGTTTAAACAAGTTACATAATCATATGGCGAATCCCCTTCTCCAAAATTTTCTTCCCATATTTGCTGCACGGTCAACTGCTCCATAAAAGCAAATCTGCCGGATATATCTTTTGGATTTTTTATCATATGAGAATAATCTAAAGTGGTATCAATATATTGTGATAACTCATCCAGACACTCATTTGAAGCAGGGAACAGTTCCAAATGTGATTGAATAAACTCCGTTTGATTGCTAGATAGTTCAAATTTAGGGTCTACCGTACCTATATTTGTTATTGTGCCAATAATGTCTAACTGGCTTTTCGAAGTTTTTAACCCATCCGCATTCTTTTCGCTGTTCAACTGTTCTTCTGCACTCTCAGCCTCCGGAACTTTTACTGTTTCCTCCGACTCTTGTGGGAAACTCAAAGCGATAACTATCACAACCATAACTACCACGGCACCTATACCCAGTAATATTTTTTTCAATTTCCCAAGAGATTTTTTCTCTTCATCCTTTTTTTCATAATTTTGAGAAACTATCATATTTTCGGTCTGGAAATTATCTAACAACGGGTTTCCGCATATACTGCAAAACCGTTCGCCTCCTGTTAATTTATTTCCACATTTAGGGCAATAATTAATTTTCCTATTTTCCACGCCATCTACCCCCTTATCTTAATTTTTGAGTCACAATTCGTACAAATCTAATTAGTATATATTCTTGTTTTATCTGTACTACACGAAGAAATTAGGCTATTTTAGCCAAATATCTTTCTATTGCAGTCTTATACTCTTGCATTGTAATTCTTCTACGTTTTCTCATTACTATCACTATTGCCTCATCCATAATTGCTACCCTTGCATATCTCCTAGGTTCTCCAGATCTAAACATATTCTGCAATATTTGCTCTAACTCTGGATGAGCAATCGTATCATTAAGTACCTCATCCCTTTTATAATCCATATACCGATTCCTATCACCAATAATATCAAAATAATTTGCATATAATACTTTCTCCTCCGTTTTAATAAAATTCTCCCCTTCTAAAACTAATAAATTTCCTCTTGGGCATTCGTTTTTGCTTTGGTAACCCCCTCTTCTTTAGCTATTTGCATTACTCTCCTTGAACTCAAATTCAAATACCTAGATATTTCTTGTATTGACTGAACTCCATAATTTTCACATATGTATTTCTGAACAAAACCCTTACTGTATAATTTTTTAGGGAACGTAATGGTTGTTCCATTATATTGCTCGTAAATTTTCAATATCGTATTTTCGTCTGTTATTGACAATAATTCACCATATATTCCTGAATATCGCTTCATACGCTAAAGCATCACCTCTTTATCCACCATTTTATCTCTATTGAAGAGAAATTATCATTTGAAATTTTCATCTATATTTTTCACATCCAATCTCAACACACTTAATAACAAAAAATCAGGAAGACTACTTTTACCTAGTCTCCCTGACTTTTTCATTTTCTATGCTACCTTAACCGTAAACCTGCTACTTTTCCTACTCTGCACATACTCCCGATAGACCTCCGGCTTCTCTTGCTTCAGACGTTTTATATCCAAGCGTTCTGAAGCAATTTCCTGCCACACTACCCGGTAATGTTCGCTGTTTGCCTCCCCGCATCCATCCATAAACACCTTTACCTCCTGCTCAATCTGCGCCTTTTCTCTCTCCAGTTGTTTCATTTCCGCCGAAATATCCTGCCTGCGGTTCAATTTTGTTTCCATCGCCGCTGACAGCTCTCTTGTTTCCGTCTTTTTGAACCGATGAAAATATTCTTCCAGCACAGCGCTGCATGATGCAGAGCCATCCGGTTCTGGCATCCGTCTTACCAAGATATGATTGTTCCAGAAATCCTCTTCCAATGCTATCAGCTGTTCTGCCATTTCTTCATCCCAGTCAATCCGGGAATATACAAATCCCTGTCCCAGTATAACCGCCGCGATATACCAGGTACGTTTTCCAGTTACCGCCATGTAATGAATACACTGCATCAGATAATGCATAGGAATCGCTCCATTCTCCCATTTTCCCGCATTGTAGGCGCTTACCGTCTTACACTCCAAACCTGCATCTTCCCCCACAAGCAGCCGATCCACATCCGCATACATAAACGGGTGCGCTTCGCTCCAATACATCTTATTAGAACGCCGCACCTTTTTACCTGTCTCTTCTGTAAACCGCTGTGCAACATAATTTTCCAAATCTCTCCCCTGCCGCATTGCTTCATTATCTGATAAATCCAACGTATCCGTTGTCTTCTCCCAATAAACCGCCATTGGACTTCTATATGGATTCAATCCACACATAGCTCCGGCGTCCGAACCTCCGATTCCTCCTTTCCGCAGCCTCAACCATTCCTTATGCTCCATTCCCATTGTTGATATCGTCTTACACATAACTATTTCTCCTTTCCTCACCCTATTTTAGGCAGCCGCTACGGGTTTCGACTTTTTCAGTCCACTCATCGCATCCCGGTAATGCTCCGGCTTCATCTGCTCAATCCTTTCTAAATGATAGCGTGCCAATACCTGTTCCAGCGAAATCCCTGTCCTCTCTAATTCTTTTTGTAAATCCCGCCGCATCTTATCTGACAGATGTGCTCTGGCTGTTTCAGACACTCTTCCTGGCTTGTTAGAAGAAGTTCCTGCTGACTGCTTTCTAAATACGACGCCTCCTTTGGCGTTACAGATCTCCAGACTTTCTATTTCCCGGTTTAATGTGTAGCTGATAGCTGACACCCGAAAATGTTCAGATGTTATATATCTTTTCCCATCATATGAAATCGCTGCTTTCTCTACCGGAATCCAAATGAACGGAGCCGAATATAGCTCTCTCCCAATTCCCCAGTTGACACAGGCACGTTTGAAGCTGTCCGATGCCTGTCCCTTTTCTTTTTCCGTGTAACTTTCCGTCCCTACATCCTGCTTGGCTATCCATTGCTGTTTCTCGGCATCCCACACCTCTACCGTACAATACAGATTTCCGCCTATCTCCTGATGCGTCCTTTTCCACCCACATGGAGAAAAGCATTCATCCAAAATCTTTTGATCCACACGGGCATCTTTATATAGAAGCAAACTCAAGCCATTTTTCCCTATACTTCCGACCCTGCATTCAATTTCACTGGCTTCTAAAAGACGAATTTTATTTCCGATCATGTCTCATCCCTCCTGATTTTTCTCAAATGGGCAAAAGAAAAAGAGTACCCGCTTCTGGACGGATACTCTCATTTTTACCACTATGCCGTTTTTACCATTTCATACGCCTTATCTATCATCGCATTCCCATCCACTGTCCGGGCAAATAAATTCTCCCGGTAACCGCTCCGCGTTCTCAGCGGCTTGGCATGAGTCGCAAAATCAGATACCGCATTGATAAAACGATATGCGTTCTTTCCTATATGCTGTAAATCTGGCGCATCAAAATACCTCGCTTTCATATCCTCTTTCATACGCATAATATTTTTTACCTGTTGTTCCGACGGATTCAGCAGCAATGGGAACATAGAATCTATGTATTCCAGCACCTGACGATCGGATAATTTCTGTTGATTCAGATAATCAATCGTCTTTCCCAGTTCCGCCATATATTTATCCGCATAAAGCAGCGTGTTCTTCGCATCTTCCAATTTTCCCCGGATATCTCCCGTATGATTGGTCGCCCAGCACCGCTTCGCCGTTGATAGCGCCAGATTCAACGTATTCTGGCACACAACACGAATTGGTGTCATAGCTGCCTTAATTGCCCCGCTTCCGTCATGGCTGTTCATGAATACCAGATACGGCGTAATCTCATCCCCACTGATAATATAGCGGGTGGGAAGTTTCGCTAAAATCCAAGTCCGGCGACCATTCTGCAAACTGCCCGCCGTTTCATATGTGACTCCCTCACCAAGTAATTCATCCGTAAAAGCAAACGCTTCTTCATTCTGGACTACCTTGTAGCGGTCACTTACCACACCTAACACCTGATTATCTGTCTCTCTTAAATTCGCCCGAAATCCCGGAACGGTGATCCCTTCCTCCGTCACCAGATTTTTCTGAACCACTCTCCAGTCCAGACCAGCCAGTTCTAACGCCGCCCCCGATGTTGGTGCTTCTTCCACCATGGTTCCCAGACCATGCCACGGTTTCGTTCTCGTATAAAACATTGTCTCCACATTTGCTGCCATCTTAGTTTCCTCCTTCCAGTCTGTGTGCCAGCCAAATAATCAGCTGTGCCGATGCTTTTCCCATTAGTTTCAAAATTTGTGCTCCTGTTTTCATTTTCTATCCTCGCTTTCTGATTTTCTTTGATTCAAACAAATGATGTATGATTTCAAAATCGAAGAGTACGCAACAACCGGAGGGAAAAACACTCATATAAACCAATGGGGACTACCACAACCCAAATTATTTTTTGAAAGGAATGATTCTATGTTCGAGCAAACACCAGATATCCTGACCTTTAAAGAATGCCAGGAACTCTTAAAGATAGGAAAAAACACCCTGCTGGATTTACTCCATAACGAAGAAATTGAAGGCTTTAAAATCGGCACACGCTGGAAAATTCCTAAAGCTGCCGTGCTGGAATATATTTATCATAAATATTAAAGTATGTGCCGATGTGTCAATGTGCCAGAACTTTTTTACCTTTTTATCTTTTCCATTTTGTATTAATTAAAATACAATTTCCTTCTGTCCGCGCCCATAATTATCTAAACCAACCATTTTTACTAATAAAATCAATGTTTTCCCGGAACATTGGCACATTTTTAACGTATTTTTTTCCTTTGTCTATCAATGCGTTTTCTTCTTCTATCCGCACATCTAGAACTACAGCATATAGAATTAGGATGTGTCGCCGCAGGATAGAAAAATTGCTTACAGTTTTCGCATACTCTCAAATATGTTTTGCTGTCATACGTATATGCTAATGCCAGCATTAACGCTTGTACCATATTAGCCCCATCAGGAACTAATTCCATTTCCCCATTTTTCCGAAATTTTACCCTCCAGCTTACACTATCCCAAAAGAAAGTACAGTATTCTTCCATAATGTGTTTCGAAAAATCTTTCCAAAATTCTCTGATTAACTCCCTTGTATTTTCCTTCTCCCTCCATCTCTTCCCTGCTAAAGTAGTTGAAAAATTTAATTTAACATCTTCCCTGAGCACAAAATTCATACACCCATTTCTGTCGCGTATTATTTTATAAAGGCTCATATCTTTCCAATCAATCAACTTAGAAAATTGAATCCACATAGACTCTTTACCTACATTTTTTATTCCATCCTCACAAAAAAACCTAACAAATAACTCTTTAAATTCTTGCTTTATACGTTCCTCACTATTTCCACATCTATGCCACCGCATAAGTAATTCCATTAAAAAAAATAATATTGGTGTATCCATCTCATAGTTCGTATCCTCCGGCATTTCTAAACACTCTAAAATACAACTTCCTGTTAATAAATTCATAATATCTAAAAAAATAGTTCTATCATCATCCGTCTGATTCTCCTTTTTAGTTTGAGATAGATTTTGGGTGTATACTTTCTTATTCGCTCTATTTAACACTGCAATTACTCGTTTAATAAATTCTGTCAACTCTCTCATTGCTGGCGTATTGACTCCCGTTTCATCTAGCAGCGGTTCGGGGAAACCATACATAATTAAAAAGCGCATAATCGACTCTTCTGTTGAATAATCAATTTTTAAAAATTCCTCCAGCAATTCACTCCTTCGACTTTTATAGTCCCAATATATTTTATTTTCTTCCACCGGGTCATTCGCGCCAACCTCACGCCATAATTTCGCACGATATTCATTCGTTAATCCTATTTGCATTAAACCCTCTCCTTACTAGTGATCATTCTCGTTTTCTTGTCTATTGGTTTTTTATATACAAATAGATCACTCATATGGCATGATAACACTGCAAATGGTTTTTAGCAAATCATTTTTCAGAATTCTGACATAGGCACCACATATTACGTACGTATACAAATAAAACAAAAGGAGGAATGGTAGCGCAGCTCCGGAACTGTGCTACCATATAAAAACTATGAATGAAACATCAAACGAAACAAGAAACGCCTTTATAGAAGGCGCAAACAAAGCAATGCAACCTAAGAATTCTGATGTTTTTATCAGGATTGACAGCAGAAAAGCGACTGCCAAATTAGACGTTTATAATCACTCAGAAATAGGCAATGCCTACATCTGTATCAAGCAGAACCACTCTTCTATGATCTGGTCTGTTCAAAACGGAAGAGGCATATCCGCTCCTGCTACCTTATGGATATGGATTAAAAGTCCTCAAAAATTAGGAATTGGGATTGGAAACTCCAAAACATCTGAAGCGCAGTTTATTCTGAATAATGGAAAGGACTTTTTCTTCCTACAGGATTTTTCCATTCATGGGTTCATTGAAAATCAAGAATATGGTCTAGCATTTTTCTTTTCTTCTGATAAACAGGTTATTACACAGGACGAGAATACCAATAACGGATTTTCTCCGATTTGTGCCTTATTGACCCTGTTTATGCAAGATAAAGATAATTCAAGTATGAAGGAAAATAAAAATGGACATGAAAATGACTACATGGACCCATCATTCAGATAGGGGGTGGAAAACGCAAAAAGCAAATTCAAAAATTTGCCAATCAGAAAATGTTTCCGAAAATATGCAGGTAGATCTTACTGAAGATTTTTCTCAAGCGTTTCCCGATACCGAATATACAGAAAATCTATCGGACGATCTCTTGCTGCCCACGGAACATAAAGAAAATACTCCGAGGAAAAAAGCAAAAAGGACGGAGAAAACACGGAGACTTGGTAACTGGTCAACTAAAAAATTAAAATTCGAATTTGATGAAGATGATTTTTTCCAAAATCTTATCGACTCATCCAGTTCGCCAAGCGAGGATGAGATACCAGTAAAACCTTCTCCGAATCCTCCGGCAGAAAAAATAGCACCTGTATCAGCGCCGCAGCCTACGGTAATCCCCGTGGTACCCCAAGCACTGATGTCAGGAAAAAATAAATCTTCAATGAACATAGACCAGATAGCAAACGCTATTACCAATGCTCTGACTATCATCCTGCATGATAACTGTCTTTATTATTATACAGGTAAATGCTATCAGATTATTGAAGATTCGGAAGATCTTCTGAGGATTGTCCGCTCGAAAGTCAGACAGGACGCGTTCTCCAGCTATTCGAAGAAAAAATTTGACGATTTATTTACCTATATGCGGGTAGACGAACGCCTGATTCCAGATGATTATGAGGAAAAGCTCCAGAAATCCGCTGATTATGTCAGTCTCAAAAACGGTGTCCTGAATTTGAAAAAATTGAAACTTCTTGCTCATAATAAGAAATTTCTTATTTTCTATTCACTGGACGCCGACTGGATAGAAGAGCCTGAAAGCCAGAGTTTTGATGGATTCCTATCTACTATAAGCGGTGGGAGTCCTGAAATTAAAACTCGAATCATAGAATCCCTGGGATATTTGCTTTCTTCCTGTAATAAAGGGAAATGTTTCTTTGTAATGGGAACCGCTCCAAACAGTGGTAAAAGTACGTTAGGCGAATTTCTTCAAAAAACGCTTGGCAATAAACTGGTTACCAGTAAATCCATTGCCCAGATTCCCGGACGTTTTTCGATGGGCGATATTCAGGGAAAACTTCTCAATCTATCTCTGGATCTCCCTAAAGGAAAATTTACCCCTATCGTCGTGTCTATCATCAAACAGATTACCGGTGGGGACAGCATTTCAATAGAACGAAAATATGACAAACTGCGGGATATTCACAGCACAATGCGCTTTCTATTCGCAAGCAACTATCCCGTTACGATTTCACGTTCTGATGAAGACGATGCTTTCTGGGAACGTATGGTCGTAATTCCTTTTCTTTACACCATAGAAAAGGAAGACGCAGATACAGAGCTTTCCCGTAGGCTTCTACAGGAAAAAGACGCTATTATATCCATCTGCCTGCGCGCTTTGAGCAATGTAGTCAATAATCATTACATTTTCTCTCCCTGTGAAGCCGCGGACAAGATAAAAGAACGCTGGCGGTATCAAGAGTGTGACTCTATAGAAAGTATCCCACTATTTGTAGAAGAATACCTGGAGGTCACTGGAGAACCGACCGATATGGTTTACTCCCGACAGTTATACGAGATTTATTGTAATTTCTGTGAGGAGTCCGATTTTTCTCCCCTGCGCTACCACACGTTCATCAGCTGGTTTTGCTCCAATATCAATGGATGCTCTACCAGAAGGCGGCATGAAACAGGGAAAAATCCAATGGCTGCTCTTGCAGGTATCCGGGTAAAACAATGGGCTGAGTAGGCAACAGGTAAATTTCATTTTTTAGATTATACATCATATCTGTGAAATACACAGAAAGGAGATTTTGATATGGTTTACAGCAATTTATATTCATTTTCCGACTTATTAACGATCTTTCCATTTGGAAAAACAAAGCTCCGGCAGCTACTGCTCGCAGGTGTCCTTCCGGTTGTGAAAGTCGGTCGCCAGTATGTTACCAGCGATGAAGCAATCCAGCGTTGGGTTCTGGAAAATGCAGGAAAAGAAATTTTATATTGATTTTTAACAGCGGCGGATTGTGACACCTGTTACTCGTCACAATCCGCATCTTTAGACGAAAGGAGCACTAAAATGCCATCTACTACAAGTACCCGAAAAAGAAAAGGCGCTGGAAACATCCAGAAGAAAGCAAATGGTTCTTATCTTGGGCGCATCCGTATTACCGGATACGATACATATTATTATACCGGAACCTCTGAAAAAGATGTTCAAAAGAACCTCAATGAATTTTATGAAAAAACACAGCGGCAGGAAATAATTGCGCGCAAGGAGACCGTCAACACCTATATCGAGCGATGGCTTGAAAATGTAAAACGGCACACTATGAAACCAGCTTCCTACGATCGTCTGGAACGCACTTACAACCGACAGATCAAGCATGCTCCGGTAGGTCGCAGTCAGTTAGGAAGCCTTACCAGCATGGAAATACAAGCCTTAATCAATTCATACACATCATCGTTAGCTTATTCAACTCTAAAGAAGGTCTATGACCTCCTGAATAATTGCTTCCGATATGCTGTTGCCGTCCGTGATATCGGGTACAATCCAGTTGACGGGGTACAGCTCCCCAAACAGGAAAATATGGCGATTCAGCCAAAAGAAATTGAGATATTATCAAGCGAAGATTTAGCAAAACTTGAAAAAGCGCAGTATTGCCTCTATTCAAGCGGAGAACCGCGATACTGGTACGCTTCCGCCTATGTGCTAATTGCCAATACCGGGCTGCGCTCCGGCGAAGCACTCGGACTGACATGGGATAAAATCAACTTCAAAGCCAAGACACTGACCGTATCACAAAATGCTTCCAGAATCAAAAACCGTGATGACATCAATGCACATGGAAGTAAACAAATTATCGTTTCTACGAAAACCCGTTCTGGAACTCGCCAAGTTCCCCTAAACGATAAAGCGCTGGCTGCCCTTAGCCATCTAAAAGAATTGCACGACCGGAAACGGATTCAAAGCAACTTCGTAATCTGCACATCAACTGGAAAGATGGTGGTTCAAAGCTCTTTCTATCACATTTTTCAAAATATGCAGCGGTCGCTTGGCATAACGCCTGTAACAATTCACGCACTGCGCCATACATTCGCCAGTCAGTTGATAGAAGCCGGTGTAGACATTAAGGTAGTAAGTCAGCTATTAGGACATTCCTCCGTGAAAATCACTTATGATACCTACGTTCATACCAGCCTGGAGCGTGCATTTTCTGCCGTACAGACTCTGGTATAGCCATCCAATAAATGGCTGAAAAATTTGGTGCCCTATTGGTGCCTTATTTTTCGTTCAAGAGCAGTAAAAAATGACTTCTAACGGAAATTTACAAGGAAATTTTCTCATGGATATTTCACAGCCAATCAAAAGTCTAAAATCCCGGAAACCCTTGTAAAATAAGGCTTTCCAGGCATAAAAAAAGGAACCACCTTACGATGATTCCTTAGAGGCGACAACCAGATTTGAACTGGTGATCAGGGTGTTGCAGACCCACGCCTTACCACTTGGCTATGTCGCCATAAATGACCCCAACGAGATTCGAACTCGTGTTACCGCCGTGAAAGGGCGATGTCTTAACCGCTTGACCATGGGGCCAGATATTAAATTAAAACTCCCCGAGTAGGACTCGAACCTACGACAGCGCGGTTAACAGCCGCGTG
>NZ_QUJN01000013.1:0-210 GCF_003480665.1 Clostridium sp. AM28-20LB
TGACATCCCGATAAAATACCGGCATCGCATGATTCTCACAGACCAGCTTCGGTTTTCCTCTCAGTTCTCCCTTTTCCCACAAACTAAGGCGTGTCTGATAGGAGGACACGGCTCCAAGTGCGTGTTGAATCGCCGCTCTTCTCAGATAAGATGGCATCTTAGGGAAATGACGGTCAAACAGAAATCTGGCATGATTCTTTTTTGTCTCAT
>NZ_QUJN01000013.1:220-21818 GCF_003480665.1 Clostridium sp. AM28-20LB
CTGGCATGATTCTTTTTTGTCTCATGTACCAGATGTTCCGCTTCATTAAAGCGTTTTTGTGGATTTCTGATTTCTGAAAGTTCTTCCCAGGTCTCTGCATACACCGGAATCAGATAGGAAACTGCCTTCCGAAAAATATCCAGCGTAGAGCGGAGCGGTATATTCTTTTTTTTAATTTCTACTCCATAGCTGGATACAATCTGCATAAAGTTTCCTACTTTCTTTTTTCCTTCTCTTTTTGTCCCTCAATGTATGCCACTACCTGATCCCTGCTTCGGTCACTTACGGTGACTGCACAATACGATGGATTCCACAAATGTCCTCCCCACAACTCCTGTTTTAATTCCGGATGCGAAAGAAACAACTGACGTGCCAGATTCCCCTTCATAATCTTTATCATGTCTGATATAAAAAATTGCGGTTTGCAATCCAGAAGTAAATGAATATGATCTGGCATAACCTCCATCGCCAGAATCTTAAATTTGTATTCCTCCGCAAGCCCATACAACATTTTTTTACATTCTGCGTCTATCCCATTTTTCAGAACCTGTTTTCGATATTTCGTGCACCAGACAAGATGATATTGCAAAGAATACACATATCCTCTACCATATGAAAGTGAATTTTCCTTAATAGTAAATATATCTTTTTCCATGTTTATATTATACCATATGCCCGCACGCTTGGCAAACACTAGTTCTGTATCTTGATAAAAAATTTGGCGCACCTAACTCATCACTAAAGTAATGAGAATGCGGTGTGCCGTTTTTCAATCAAATTAAAAAGAGACACGGCATAAATTATTCTGATAGATTTTACATCAGATTGCTTTATGCCGTGCCTTTTATGTTATTATAATGATTGCTACATACATATAGCAGGCTTCACCCTTCGTTATACACCGGATTCGAATTGATTTTCGGTACGAAGGCAACAGCCGTTCCGCAATTTTCACCATCCTCCCCATACTTCTTCATAGATCTGTCCGGCAGAAAATACCCAGAATGGATGTTTTGCCAAGTATACCAATGTTGCAAATTCCCGACGAGTCATAGAAATCAACTCACCGTTTCGGTATGCTGTTCTCTCCTTCAGCCGAAGCTCCAAGCCCGGAAAAACAAGAGTGTTACAAGGGTGGGATGTCACAATATGGTCAAATCCTGGCTCGACCGCAATAATCTCCATAATTCTACTGAGTATATATTCTTCATGGTCGGTAAGCGACAGTACCAGAAACTTGCCCATATTGTTCACATCTCTCTTTATTGATATTATTTTTGCATTACATTACGGGTTCATTTTTCATCTGTCGGATGCGGTATTCACCGCCATCGTCCCGTCTGCATAGAAGTAGTACCACTTACCATCGATCTGCTTCCAGTCTCCGGCAAACATTATTCCGGTGACCTTGTCCAGCCAGTACCACTTCTGATCCTCGGAGAGCCAGCCCTTCACTGACTCCCCGTTTCTGTAATAGTTCCACTGGCCGCTGTCATTCTGCTGCCAGCCGTTTGCGGCCTGCGGGTCAATGACGATCTCCACAAACCGCCGCAAAACCGTGGCGACCTCGGCGCGGGTGGCGGTTCCCTTGGGGTCAAACTTATTTTCATTCTTCCCGGCCAGGATGCCCGCCTGCTGCATGGACTTGACCGCATCCTTCGCCCAGCTGCTGATCTGTGTGTTGTCCGCAAAGGTCACAGCCTTCAAGGTCTGGGGCAGGTCATAGCCCAGCTTTGCAGCGTAATTTTTCATAATCACCGCCATCTGTTCCCGGTTGATGTTGGTGTCCGGTGCAAAGGTGGTGGCGGTAACGCCTTCCACAATACCGGTCTGCGCCGCCCAGTTCACATAGGGGGCATAGTAAGCGTCGGCTTTCACATCGGTGAATTTCCCGGTCTGGTAACTGTCCGGGTTGATGCCCGCCAACCGCCCCAGAGCTGTCACAAACATTCCTCTGGTCATGCCGGTGCCCGGGCTAAAGGTGATGTCGCTGGTGCCGGAGAGCAGTCCCCGGCTGGCTGCAAAGAGGATGTTATCTGCTGCCCAGTGGCCGGTAATGTCGGTAAAGACCGGGGCAGGGTTCTTGTAGCCCACGCCGTAAACGCTGAAATGACCGGTTTCAAAAACCACCGCTTTCAGGCTGGCATTGTAGCTGGATTTGGTGATCCATTCCACCTTGCCAGCGTCATCTACATAGACTGCATAGAGATTACCTGTCTGCTCACCATTTGCCGGTGTGTAGGGCAAACGCACCGATATAGTGTGACCATTTAAGTTGGCAATCGGTGTTTCTTTGCCGCCGGAGAGGTAGACCAGTGACAGATCATAGGCCGGTCTTGTGCCGATGGCGGCCTTGACCTCGGTGAAACGCAGTGCATCCACCTTATCTGCCCGGAGAATGATGTCCCCGCCAGCGGAGGCGGTATCCAGCTGCTTCAGAGTATCCAGGCCGATATTAACCGAAACCAGATGGTCTGTTGCTACGGTAAACTGCCGGACGTTTTCTTTAACCAGCAGATCCAGTGTCTGCGCCTTGATGGTCACGTTAAAAGAGGTCTGGCCTGCCGCCAGGGTGATGGGAACCGTAACGCCAATCCCGTTCTCTGTAGTGCCGTTCTTTTTCGCATCCTGTTTGGCCTTGTCGATGGCGGACTGGACAGAGCTGTTGTCCACTGCCGCATTGCCGTTTTTATCCGGCTGTATGGGTTTGGTTTCACCGGTGGCAGGGGCTTGAGGCTTGTCTTCCGGCTGGTTGGTGTTATCATTGTTGCCGGAACCGTTAGAACCGCCGGAGGAGGAGCCTCCACCGCCGCCCGAACCACCAGAGGAGGAACCGCCGTCGCTGGAAGATTGCTTGGAAACAGTCAACGTTCCAGAAACATAGGTGATCGCATAATTGTCATTTGACAGCGTACCAGTAATATTGATCGCAGTTTTGCCGGTTTTGCTCATATCCGGTGTCTGTGCGTAGTCCAGTGTTACCGTGCCGCTCAGGGTGTCTGCACCAACCAGACCTTCCACCTTGTAATCCTTATCTGCTTCCGGGCTGCTCAGATCGGGCGCGGTGCTGCCGGTGTAGGCGCTCTTATCAAGCGCCGTAACGGTAACTGACTTTTTCGCTACGGTCACAGTCACGTTCTGTTCTGCCACATCTGCGTACTCTGCGTTTCCCTGAACCTTATACCAAACAGTGTATTCCCCGGCGTTTTTCGCTGTGGGGATCTGCTCACTCCACTCAGAATCGCCAAGCCGGTAGAGCATTGTGCCGCCAGTGGTCTTGCCCGCTGTAACCAGAGCCTGTTCTGCACCATTGTAGGTCAGTGTATTGACCGTAGGTGCCGTAACAGTGGGGACAAGCTTGTTGGTCGCATTGACATTGACGGTCAGCGTGATGTCCTTATAGTTCGTGCTCTTGATCACTACGGTCACTGTGCCCACAGAGCCGGTGGTTTCCACGTCATTTTTCTGAATCGGCAGGGTCAGCTTGCCGTTTTCCACCTTCGCACCGTCGGTGTAGTAGCCGTCATTTAGTTTGATTTCGACGATCTCATAGGTGAGTGCACCGTACTCTTTGGGCGTTTCCAGCGTAGGCAGGGCGGGGAGCGTCACAGTGTAGGTCTTTTCGTGGCCGTTTACAATGGTAAGCGCAGTTTCCTTGGCGAAGTCAGGCGCAGCTGCCTTGGTGATGCTGCCAGTAGTAGCGGAGCTGCTCTGCTCCAGGGCGTAATTCTTCGCGGCCTGCCCCATCAGGGTCACTGTGGCAGTGACGTTCTTGCCGCTGCCCACACTGGCATCGTCAAAGCTGGCGGTCACGGTGTAGTCCTTGTCCTTCTGCAAGGTTACGCTACCCTCGAAGGTCACGCTGGAGATGTCCGCGTTTGTCGTGCCATCATAGGTCTTATCTTCTACCGCAACTGAAAATTGCAGTGGGTACTTAGAAATTTCCGGTACCACGGAATCTGTTAATGTCCTATCGTATGAAGCACTTGAATCTGTCGGTGTAAATTTCACGGTATAAGCCTTGTTATCTTCTACATTCGGATAAATACCAGATGCTGAACTACTATTTTCCGGTTCCCAGCTCCAGGTTCCGGCTACCAGTTGATTTGCACCATTATACACACCATAACCAGAAGCCAGAGAAACCGGAATCTGAGCAAGTGAAACCCCATAAGTCCCTTTCGCATTCCACTTTTGTGTTCCGTTTCCTACAATTCTCAGTGTATCCTTGGTAGACACATTAAGCGGTTCCGTTCTCTCAGAAGCAAATGCATTCTCTTTCGCCTTTATTCTGCTGGTTACCTGATATCCATGTGCCGGATATAATCCCTGAATTTTCGTACCGTCAATCCATGTAAATGCTCCGTCTGAATCTACATCACGGTATCCATACTCAATGTCATTTTCCGGATTAGTTCTGTTTATGGTAATCGTCGTACCGGTTATATCCACCTCACCCTCAGTTATTGCAGCCGGTGCTGCCGTTCTTTTAAGAATCGTGATCCTTTCGGGTTTTCCGGCAAATTTCTCATCCGTGTTGCTTGCAGCATACCGATAATAAACCGTACTCTCATGATCGGAAGAAATGATGTCTGTAATCGAAATTCCTGATCCACTGCCCATTTTTGCAGATGTCCAGTTTGGAGAGGTATTGGTTCCGTTTACAATCACATACTGTAAAGATGAGGAAATTGTGATTTCTTCCTTCCGATAATCAATATTCGGCTTGTTCGATTCTTCCGGAATCGTCTGTGTTTGCAAATCCGCCACCAAAACCGCTTCACTGGCTGACATGGACGAGGATGCTTTCTTGCGAATATAGAATGGTACAGACACACCACTTTCACGAATGTTATCCAGCAGCCCTGTCAGACGAACCATACCACCCTGTCTTATAGTTGTCCATGACTGTGCATCATTAGAAGCAGCATACTCCAGATCGCAGGAAGCTTTATTCTCTAAAGTCTCCTGTTCGTAATTGATAGAAACATCAGCAGCAGTAGGTGCCTCCTGCCGCACTTTTTCTGTCTGGAAATTTACATAGGTTACATCAAGAGATAACGTACCATCCTTTTTAATCATCAGTCTGACAAGATATTCTGTGTCCGGAGCTAAATCCTCAATAGTATACTCATAGTTTCCGGAAGAACTTTCCGCAAGTGTCCTTCCATTCAAGAACATATCATCTAATGTCCCTGTCTGCTCATCCTCGCCGGAGGTTAATAAAAACTTAACCTCTGCTCCGAGAGTTCCTGTTGCCTTAAGTGTAGCAGTCGCTTTTGTTTCAGAAATCGTCTTAATATCCGTGACAGCTGCGGAAGTGATACTTGCCGCGTTATTATTAGAATATGTCTGAGTAGCTTGATCATAATATACCGTCTTACTGTACTTGCGGAAATGCGGGTAATCCTCCGTTCCGATCACCTGTCCCCACGTACCATCTGATTTTTCACCGTTTAATTTATAGGCAATTTCGCCGGATTTCAGTTTTTCTTCGCTATCTAGAGTAGTAATACCCGGAGAACTATAATCACTCTTTGTTGTCTCATAACAGTTCGTAAAAGTAGCCCTATTATCATTCGGGTACTTATTTCCTTCCAGTTTTCCTGATACAGCCAAGCAATTAGTCACCGTTCCGTTTGAACAACTATCTGAAAAATCTGTTCCTACTACAAAACAATTCTGAATGTTGATAGCATAAGCGTTACGACACAACCCGCAAGTCCAATTACCTTCCAACACCAGCCCTATATTTTGTACACTCCCATGTCTAATCCATGCCACCAGTCCGTACTTAGAACTTGTATTGTCATTAGCAGGTCGCAGTCCGGAAATTACATGGTAATTTCCCTCAATATTCCCCTTGAAAGACTTACCATCAGATATGGCTCCAATGCTTGTCCAGGCATATCCGTCCGGGATCTTAATATCCTTCATCAGCTTCAGATTGCTCTTATTAGGGATTTTACCATCATTAAACTGCTTTGCAAACCAGAAAAGCTGACCGGCATTATAAATCTCATAATATTCCCCCGACTTTATTGCCTTCTGATATGCACCACATGCTTCACAAAATCCATCTGCATTATAGTACTCATGACTACAAAAGGTATTATCATAAAACATCTCAATTTCATTTGGTGTTGTTGTCGATATCGTCTTACCTGATGCTGTGATCGGATTGCCGCCATTTAAGCCCGGTACCGTCACCGAAATCTCTGTGTTATTCCTATTTTCCGGCAGATATACCGTCAGATGTCCCGTGTTCGCTTCATCATACGAAATCTGCTTGGAAGGAATGACCATAGCTGCACTTTGACCTTCTTGATTGATCAACGGTTCACCATCCTGCTTGATCGTGATATCGGTTGCCTGTAATATCTGATCGCTCGTGATCACCGTGGAAACAAATTTTAATCTTGTCTCATAAAGAGGAATTCCGGTCTTCAAAGTGATCGTTGCATTCTCATCATCGACGTCAGCCGCCATCTGATAAACATAGTTTTCTCCAAGCGTCACATCTACCGTTACCTGTGTCCCTGACGTTAATGGCTTCAGATAATTGGATGCCTTAAGTGTACCTTGATAATCGCTCACCTGCATCGTCCCTGCATCCCAGGTAATCTCTCCCACGCTGATTGTCACCGGATAAGTGCTTTCGGTGAATCGTACGTCCGCAATCGTGCCCTGAATGGTATAGTTTTTCAGTCCGGAATTTTCACTTTTCGGGAAATAATCACCACCATTTAAGTTTACTGTGGCTTCATTACTGATAGAAATAGAGCCATCCAAAGTACCACCCGGCAACGATTGACCTGGCTTTACTGCGATACCAATGGCATACACTTCATTCTGATATGCAATGGCCGAAACCGTTCCGCCATTGATCGCAATCTCACCATACTTGTATCCGCCTTCTACTGTTTTGGCTCCACCGCCGCCACAGCCGATTCCGGCTCCGGGGTGTCTTCCTGCGTTCGTAACGTATCCTCCATAGGCCGTCACATTGCCGTCATTGATCTCAATCCGATCCACGCAGCCGTTTGCTCCACCGCCAATTCCGGCTCCGCCGTATACATTTGTAATATCCTTGTAGTAGCTTCCATGTCCGCCCTTGGCATACACAGTTCCGCCATTGATGATAATGGTACCGCTGCCACCCTCTGCACTGCCGCCAATACCTGCTGCCATCATGCCGCCATAAGCTTCGATATCGCCTTCTTCGATCACAATCGTCCCCAAGGAACCATTTCTCATGCTTGACGCACCAATTCCGGCGCCTTCTCCACCGGTTGCTTTTAAGCTTCCCTCTCCGCTGATCGTCAGGGTGCAGCCTTCCGCCACCTCAATAGCCGCACACATATTACCGCCCTTGAGCGTGTTTTCTCCCTCCAGAATCAGATGCAGGTTTGCACCATTCACCAGTCGGATCGCCGGTACCCAGGTCCTTGCTGTCTCATCGTTCTTATCGAGCGGTATCCGGATATCCAGATCCGAAATCGTAATTGTAACATCTACGCCATTAACCAGAATAACGTTGGTCGTACTGCTTCCCGTGATAGTCGCATCATTATACTGTTCCCATGTGTTGCTGTTGATGCCGATACCGCTATCCGCAATATTATAAGTATTTGTTAATGCCAACAAAGCAATCTCGCCATCCATGCTGACCTCAATCTCCGGAAGCTCCACGCCCGCTGCCAAAATATACTCACTCGGAAGAACCGGAAGATAATAATAGAAACCACTTTCATCTTCCCGGTTCTCATCCGGCTCCCAAGTAACGCTGATATCCGTCAGCACCGGGATATCTTCTGAGATTTCCTCATCTTCAAACTCATTATCCTCAAGAAAATCCCCGGCATTGCTGTCGGTAGCGATCAGAAACGTACCCTGCTGCTCTTTCTCCTGAACTTCCTGTTTATCTGCTTCCTCCTCATCATTGCTATCCGGTATGTTTTCTGAATTTTCTGTTTCCGGAGTTTCCTCCTCATCATTGCTGTCCGGCACATTTTCTGAATTTTCTGTTTCCGGAGTTTCTTCCTCATTCAGATTTTCTTTCTTTGCATTACTGCCGGTAGCAATTCCAAAGTCTTCTTCCTCATCACTGTCGTCTGCTGCCGCCGTCTCATCTTCCGCACCCTTGTCACGATCCGCATTATTTTTCTGGTGATTCACGTTCTTATATTCCACCACCGAAGCCTCGATCGTCTCCGGGAAATTCAGATAATCCTCAAAGTTTTCTCCGGCATCCGCAGGGATCTGAATATGCGCGACCTCCTCCGGTAATTCCGTAAATCCCGTGATCACTTTCAACTTTTTTGTAGGAATTGCAGCAAACGTTGCAGACGGTATGCATAACTGCATCGCCATCATTGCCGCCAATGCTGCAGATACGATCTGCCGTTTCTTCTTTTTATACCTCATATCCATTTCCTCCTGTTGTCATTATTTTCTATATAGCGTGACGGTTTTGTTCTCTCCGGTAATATTTTTTATTCATACGTTTCCTCCTCACCTGATTCATTACTTCCCCTTTTTCCCTGAAGAAGCCGGGAGACTGCTTCCCCCAGCTGATGCTCTGTAACGGGCTTTACCAAAAAGGTGTCCGCCTGCATCCTGCGGCTTTGGGGTTCAAATTCTGCCTGGTCGCTGATCCAAAGGAGCGGGACATCCTTGCTGTACCCTCGTATGCTCATGCAGAAATTCATCCCCCTGGCTCCGTCCTCCATGACCACCACAGCATCATAAGGCCCATCCCGCTGCATGGCATAGACGCAGAATACGCCATTGTCAAAGCGGTCTACTTTGCCAAGCTTCATCAGTAACGCCGTTTCTTTCTCCTTCTGACTATAGCTGCATAGCGCAATTCGCATTTCCATACCTCCGTTTCCTGATGGGCTCCATCGCCTCATATAGCTCCTGATCACTACAATCTATGGAGAGGAATACCGGGATACGAAGCTGATACGCGATCAGGGCGAAGTTTTTATCATCGCTCCACCAGACAAGCGGTGTTTCCGGTGCCAGCTGCTTTGCCTGAATGGCAGCCTCCAATCCCCTTGCCCCGGTCATGGCGATGACAAGCGCATGATATCGGCTCCGCCGCAGTGCCTGAGATAGCTGCTTCTCATTCCATAGCTCGTCGATGACAAGCTGTCCGTCCCCAGCAAAAAGGGAGCGCAGCCTGCTCTCAAACCATTCTGCATTCCTTAATTCCGTACAAAGTGCGATTTTCATGCTGAGCCTCCTTTCCTGAAAAGAAAAACAAGAAAGAATGTGCCTTGGCACATTCTCGCGCCGAGCGCGGTCGCTTGCGACATGTTTCTTCTTCGCGCGAGTGCGCATCCCGCGGAGCGTTTTTTTGTCATAGGACGAAGTTTCCTATGACATAAAAAACCAGACCTTCTCATCGGAAAGTCTGGTAGTATAATTAGAGTAGCATCTTGTCAAGGGAAATGCAACCGACTTTGTTTAAGACGCAGGTTTCCTGTTTAAGACGCAAGTTTTTCCTGCGGTTTTATGTTATACTATTATTGGATTTTTGTGCAAAGGAGATGGCACGATGCAGATTGCGATTGTGGATGACAGAGCAGAGGACAGAGCCGAACTGTCTGTCTGCCTGGAAAATTATATGAAAAAGCATCAGCTGGACTATACGCTGACAGAATTTGAGGACGGAGAGAATTTTCTGAAAGCTGCCGCCCAGGTCAATTTTCAGCTTGTCTTTATGGACATCTATATGGAGAACATGGATGGAATAGAGGCCGCCAGAAGGCTGCGCCAGAAAAACAGGCTTTGTAAGATTGTTTTTCTGACCATTACAGAAGATTATGCCCGGATGGGGTACAGCCTGTCCGCCAGCTATTATCTGCTGAAGCCGCTTTCGCTCCATCAGGCAGATTTTGAAGAAGCGATGGAGCTGTGCCAGCTAAAACCGCCCTATGAAGTGATGACACTTTCGGTTATGGCTGACCGTCAAAAGCTGGAACTTCCCACAGAGAAGATTCTATACATAGATTATCAAAACCGTATGACACGGATTCATACGGCGGAACGCGTGATACCGGTAAGCGGAGGCTTTCAGGAGGTTACTGCCGCATTGCAGAAGGACAAGCGTTTTTTGCCCTGCTACCGGGGCATTTTAATCAACATGGATTACATCAGCCAGGTTGACAGTCAGACCTTCCGTTTGATAAACGGGGAGGAACTTCCGATTGCCCTCCGCAATGGAAAACAGCTGCGGGAATCCTACCGTCAATATGTTTTCTCTGGAATGGGGGGTATCGTATGAGAATGAAGCAAATGCACAGGCGTACTCTGGAGGGCTGTCTGGCCTGTCTCCTCTGCTTCACCTGCAGTATCCCAGCATTTGCCGCCGAAACTGCAACCCCATCCAATGCCGATGAAAGAAGGGAGATTTTGCCGGATTTAGAAAGCGAGACTCCAGGGACACTGGAGAGCAAAACCCCGGAAGCATCGGAAGAAGTATCCCTCGTCCTTGTCACAGAAATACAAAAGGAAGACGAACTGCTCTCCCTGCCAGATTTCACCCTGCCCCTTAGAACCACACCGTCTGATGATGACCTGGAGGAAATTTATCAGCTGGCCCTTCGGTATCAAACCGTCTGCGCCACGGTAACAGCAGGTGAAGAAATCCGGCAGGAAACATTTTCTGTCGCATGGGATTTTTCGGCCATTGACCAGACCACTCCAGGCGAATATACCGCAGCAGGTCGGATTAAACTGCCGGAGGGGTATGCCTTTGGTGAAGCTGTCTTGCAGGAGCTTCAGATTTCCGTCCGGGTGAAAGAAATGCCGCCTGCTGTCATTACCTCCATAGAGAAATGGTATCCTTATACGGACGCGTTTGCGGTTCAACAGGACAGCGAAACCGAAACGCTGGAAAATTTGTTTGCCTTTTCCCCTTACTATCTGGAATGCTATGCGGAAAATGGAACCAGCTACACCGCTGTGGTGGAATGGGATTTTTCTGGTATTGATTTGAATACTGTGGGACTGTACCATGCAGCAGGAAGGCTGACTGCACCGGAAAATACCATATTTGCGGATCGTGTCGATTTCCCTGAAATTTCAATTCCTGTTTCTGTTCAGGCTCCGGGCAGCCCAGACATCAACTGCTTCCTGGTTCGCAAAGGAAGCCTTTATTTTCCCTGGGTCACACCGCCGGGGAATCTGGACAAGGTCAGTATATGGCTGTCCAAAAACAACGGTTCATGGAACCGTCTGGAAAGTGGCGTTTATGTGGGTCAGGAAATGCTCTCGATTGCTACCCGTCTGCTGATGCCGGGCAGCAGTTACCGCCTTCAGGTGGATTATGACGGCGGACAGACCGGCATCCTCTCCTTTACCTACGCAGATGAAATTGTCCTTGAAGGGTACCATGAAGGCGACCGGGATGGAGGGGATGCAGGCGGAAATCCTCCCGATACCATCATTCAACCGCCTCCTGAAGATACCGACGATCAGGATGACGGTTTCGCAGACAGGCCCTCCACAAAGCCTCCAAAACCGCCTGCAACAAATGGCGGCAGAGTGGATTCCAACGATTCTGAAAAAACACCACCTGTCAGTGAAGAAAATGATCCTGCGGATCATGAACCATCCCACAAGTCTTCCGAGCCATCCTGGGAGGGAAAGAATGATTCCATAGATATAGATAAAGACGATTTCCCATCGGAACAGGCAAACGGTGATACAGAGGAAGATGCGGATTCCAAAAACCCTGATTTTTCAGAGTTCTTCGATGAAACCACCGACCGGATTTCCGGCACGCGCTTTTTGATGATGCTGCAAACAGGGGAGCAAAGAGCCGTCTTTTCCAAACAGGGAATCACTATCAGCATACCAAAAGACGCCTTGCCGGAGGGCATCCAAAACGAAGATCAGATTGAAGTCATCATCCAAAAGGATACGGACGGCGGTTTTTCTTTTTCGTTTTCCATCAATGGAACTGCGCTCAGCTCCCTGCCGGATGTTTCTGTCATGCTGCCCTGTCCAAATGACCCGGCAGCCGGCACATGGTTCCTCTGTGATGAAAGCGGCGTGGAAATTCCCATGACCGGTTATGACGATGCGGCAAAAGCCGTCTCCTTTCAGATCAGCCATACAGGGGCATACACCATTGTGGGAAAGGAAGATGCCGTTTCCCTGGCACAGGCCGCCGACACAGAGCATAGCCGGTCGCCCATACTCCTTTTGATTCCGACCTGTCTGCTTCTTCTGTCTGCCGGTGTGTTTTTCCTAAGGAGGAGGCGAAAATAAGATGGTATCTTCTGCGGTAAAAAAATATGCTGCCTTATGTATGGTCTGCCTGTGCTCATCCCTGTTTTTTCTTGGCCTGTATCAGTTCAATAATAAATATAGCCAGAACACAATCCAGGCGTCAAATGGGATTCTGGCGCTTTCTGAGGAAGAACTTCAAAAGTCACCGGTGCGCTTTCTGGTATCCGGCTGGGCATTTTATCCTGACGCGCTTTTGACCCCGGAAGAAATACGGGATGAAAGCCATTATATGCGCTACCTTTCCATCGGAGAGCAGACCAATTTCTCCAGCCCTGCAAACCCTTCTCCCTATGGCTGCGGGACTTATCAGATGACATTCTTTCTGCCGGAACGGAAGGAAACATATGCGCTGGAAATCCCAGAAGTGTTTTCTGCTTACAACCTTTATCTGGATCATGACCTGATCCTGCAAATGGGGGAACCGGCACAGGGGACACCATTGGTTCAAAACCGAATGGTCACTTTTCATGGCGGAAAACCGGTCACACTCACCATAGCGGTCAGCAACTATGACCACTTTTACGGAGGAATTGTCTATCCGCCTGCTTTCGGAACGATGCTGGCGGTCAATACAACCAGAGGAATCCGGTTTGCATTCTGCCTGTTCAGCTGTACAGTTACCTTTGTCTGTGCGCTGCTGTCCTTTTATTTCAGCCGCCGGATGAAACAGAAAAATACATTCCTGTTCGGACTGATCTGCCTTGCCATGTGCGGCCTGTCATCCTATCCTGTGCTTCATATGCTGGCTGCGGTTCCCGTATTCCCCTGGTACACGATTGAACTGTTCTGTATCTATCTGGTTACCTGGCTGATCGTAGTTCTGCAAAACCGGATATGCAGACCGGGCTTCCTGCCTGCGGCCATCAGTAATGGGGTGGGCGCTGCTTTTCTGGTATATGCGTTTGTGTATGGCATGATGGCTTCCCATCTCTCCCTTGGAGCCATTCGCTTTTTCTCTGCATCGGTCTTTTGTTATAAGGCGGCATCTGCGCTCTATCTGCTTATCATCGCTGTGCTTGCCATTCACAGAGGAGAAAAACGGAGCAGGCCGATCTTCTATGCTGCGGCAGCCGCAACCTGCGCCTTTATATGGGATCGCCTTCTGCCGGTTTATGAGCCGGTTATCGGCGGTTGGTTTTTGGAATGGGGCAGCTTTTTCATAGCAGCAGCCATCGGTTATTCCCTCTGGCGCGATGTGATAGAAGGATATGGAAACAGCCTGATTTTCCAGGAAGAACGCAAGCAGGTCATCCGTCAGCTTTCTATGCAGACCGAATACAGCCGTCAGGTTTCTGAAGCAGCGGCAGAAAACAGAAGGCTGATCCACGACATCAAACACCATCTGCGCACCATAGACCGCATGGCCTCTGAACGTGGGCAGACGGAGATCTGCTCCTTCCTGTTACAGGTAGAGGAACAGGTTGCGGCATCATCGGGTCACTCCCCTGCCCAGTTCTGCAAAAATCCCGTCGTAAATGCACTGATTGAATACTACTACGGCATGGCGCAGACACAAGGGACAGAATTTCAGGTGCGGCTCGATCTTCCCGATCATATGCCGCTTACCGATGTGGAACTGTGTACGGTGCTGGGCAATCTTTTGGACAATGCCGTTGAGGCGTGCAGCCGCCAAAAGCAAGGGGTGCGCCGCGTTTTCATTGCAGGCGAAACCAGAGGCAATATGTACTTTTTGAAGATTGAAAACACTTACGACGGTCTGGCCTTGCAAGAGGGAAAAACATTTCTCTCCCGAAAGGGTACATCTGCTGATCATGGAATCGGGCTTTCCTCTGTCCGAAAAATCATTGAAAGCCATGGCGGTGATCTTGATCTTGTTCCCGGTGAGGAATCCTTTCTTGTTGGAATTACAGTGGGTTTATAAACATTGCTCATACAAAAGGACACCATTACTTACATTTGCATAAGCAATGGTGTCCTCTCTATTTTCCAAGTTCTTCTTCCATAATATTCCTAATCGCTTTAATATCCGTAAAAGTCAATTTTATTCCACGATTATACATAGCCAGTACTTCATTCAGATTTTCAACAAGTACCTTATCCAACTTTTTATGTATCGTTACAGGCTGTTCCTGAATCGTATGAACATGGTCAAAGTATTTTTCAATAACAGGAAATGTATTCTGTATCAAAAAAGCATTTTCTTTCCCTGCAAATAATCCAATCACTATCGTATTGCATTTACCATATCGTTTCTTTTTCTTTTCAACGATTTCCTTGTATTTCTCAGCTTGTGAGCTAATTGGTATCATCCAATACAATTTTGGATTTTTTCTATCCTGAATTGCATAGTAATGAGGACGATAGTTCCCCTGTTCCTTATTACTCATCAAATATTTATCCTGAACCAAGTCAAAAAATTCATCCTTGATATGATACGAATATCCCTGTTGTATCTCCATAAATAACCTTTCCTATGTGATAAAATTCCCCATCAGCATTCACTGATGGGGAACATTTACAAACTATACTATTTTTATCCCACCTGTATAGCAAGTGGCTTCATTTACGAACTGAATTATTTATACCCCGCACCATCAGCAAGCGGCAAACATTTACTTCTATCTTTAGTATATACAGTTTCTCTGAATTTAGCAACCTGTTTTTTAAGTTTAGAAATATTGTTTACTATATCATAGCTCATCATTTGTCGTAAAATACATGCATTTACTTTCTTAATACAGCTTAGCCCCAGCAGGAATTGCGTCATCTAACATAAGCAGATTCAATCCTTCGTGTCCGTCATACTCATACACTGCTGAAATCAACATTCCTTCTGATGGGATTCCCATCATCATTCTGGTAGGAAGATTTGTGATCGCTACGCATGTCTTTCCAACAAGCTGTTCCGGCTCATAGTACTCATGAATACCGCTTAAAATCGTGCGTTTCTTGTCAGTTCCATCATTTAATGTGAACTTTAGAACGCCTCAATAAACTGAGGCTAAAACTGTCCATTCCAGTTAAACAAATTTGACCGCGTTTTATTTTCTATATTCAACTTACTTTGTGATATTTCTTCTCGATTAATTGGTATTTCGTCAAAGTCAATTCCCTGCATCTATTGGTTTTCCTGCCTTTCTATGACCACTTCAATAACATCTTCTATTCCACAGTCTAATGCATAGCATATTTTAACAATCGTATCTAATGAAACATATTCGTTCTTACTCATTTTAGCAACTGCATTTGTGCTAATATGTGCTATGTCTTTTAGCTGAGTCTTATTTATATTCTTATCCACCATCAATTTCCAAAGGCGGTTATAACATATTAGGGATTCAGTGCTCATAATTCACCTCTCTTAAATTTGCTTTTGCAACTAATGCAAGTATATCATGATTCTCATTCTTTTTCAATTATTTCTTGATATATATCAAGAACATCTGCACATATACTCATTTTTAAATAAGGCAAAAAATAGACTCCTATTTCTAGGAGTCCTATTAAACGTGTTCTCTTATTCTATTAATACAACTTTGCTCCTGCCGGAATATGGTTATCCACCATAAGAAGATGGAGTTCTTCATCCTCTGAATCTTTAAGATTATTTACTGCTGAAAGTAACATACCGCAAGATTCAATTCCCATCATTGCTCTAGGTGGAAAGTTTGTAATAGCAATAAGTGTCTTTCCAACTAATTCTTCTGGTTCATAATATGCATGAATACCAGAAAGAATTGTTCTATCTACACCTGTACCATCATCAAAAGTAAATTGTAAAAGCTTTTTGCTCTTTGGTACTGCTACACATTCCTTAACCTTAACACAATGAAGCATGCCTCAAATCCGGAACACAGCGCATCAGCCAATCCACCGCCAAAAAAATCGTAAGCGCCGATGCCGCAATAACCTTTCCCAAAGCATTTGTAAGATCATCCAGTCTTTCATCCAAAATCACAAGGATTTTTTCTTTCAGAGCTTCTACAGGTATCGGGGAATCGATGCAGTCACAGCAAAGGCGATAGAGATGGTTCAATTTGGACAAGTCCATTGCATCCCGCCTGATTCTTCGACTTTGAGTAACCGCTTCCATTCCCCGAAATTCCATTGTTATAAGAATACTGGATGTAATCGCATAAACATTCATGTGCTCTGCACCATACGCTTTGCCCAGCCTGTATAAAGTCTCCTCTATACGGCTGATCTCTGCACCTGCATAATACATTGCTTCACCAATATTGAGCATTTGACGTATAAGCAGATCCATGTCGCTTTCATTGGCAATCAGCAGATCGGCATTCAAGACCGAAAGCGGAACCAATCCGCACAAGCTCTGAGAGCCTCATCCGGGTCTTTATAGAAATCGGCTCCCCACAGGCTCAAAGAAATGGTATCCTTGTAGCCAAGCTGCTCTAATTCCTCCAGACGGCCTGCAAATGCAAAATCACCTTTACCCAAAGCTGCATACCCTTCTTTTCGGTCTGCAAAATGCACATGGGCAGGAAGCCCCAGACGGCTGCAAAAATCTGAGATCGTCTCCGCATTATTCTCTGCCTGAATCAAATCAAGACCGGCTTTAACCCATGGAGAATTCACAGACTTAATTAACTTTTCCAGATGGCTCAGATCTCTGGCAAATAAGGAAACAGCTGCAGACATTTCTTCCATCACCATCACTATTCCCAATTCTTCTGCCTTTTCGGACAATATCTGAACCGATTCTACAAGTCGAAGAAAATTATCTTCCGATGGCGAGTCCACATATTCCCATCCGGGATGCAGCATCATTTTATCGGTTTCAAACGCAGCTGTATCCTCCAAATACTGTTTCATCATATTAATACTGTAATTTCTCACATACGGAATAGGAGATGCAATATTAATCGGATATTGTCTGCACTGTTCCGGATGGAAAACAGTCATTTTAAGTCCTCGATCCTTAAGCATCTGGTTGATCTCCCTGATCCGGGCAGTATGGCCCTCAGGTGTATCATCATCCAGGCAGAAATGAGGAGATGCTCCCCACAATTCTATAGACCGGAAACCATTTGCCTCAATTGAGTCCAGGCCATACGCAAACGTGTGGTGAAGAAAAGGCGCTGTCAAAATGCTGATCTGTTCTTTATTCATAATACTCATACAAGTTCCCCTCCATCAAAATGCTTTCTGAGAGTTTCAATATTTGCACGGTAATGTGGCTCCGGATCCAGCCTATATGCACCATTAGCCATTTCCATGGTTATCGTACCTTTGTAATTATATTTTCGCATCGCATTTAAATGTTCATCGAGGTTCTGGAACCCATCTCCCCATTTCATATGTCCAAATGGACGTCCATCGTTCAGGTGAATATGAGCCAGTTTATCCCCCAAAACTTCAAAATACTGTTCCAGCGTTTCTCCTGTGTATGCTACCGGAACCGTGTCCACGCAGCACTTCAGATTAGGAGAATCAATATCTTTTACCACACGAAACTGGTCAAATCTGGTTGTTGCTAACGGAGACTCTCTTTCATTCAGGTTTTCATACATCAAAGTAATGCCATACTTTTCCGCGTGCCGTGTCAGCTTTTCCACAGAATCTCTTCCATGCTTATAACCTTCCGACAACGGCCTGTCCCAGTAAGGTCTTCCAGGGCAAAGCAACATCTGTGGGCACTCCAGTTCCACTGCTGCCTCAATAAATTTCTTATACTGCTCTACAGTTTTATTTCGGATATTGTCTTCCGGTGCCGCAATATTAATTGCATAAGTATTTTCCTCTGGCATCAGAGAAACAACACTAAATCCCCGCGCTGACAATTTTTTTCGCATATTGGCAGCCATATTGGGATCACCGTCATACATATGGAAATGATGGCTGCACCCATATAATTCCAGTCTGTGAACCCCCAGCCGATCCATAGAATCCAGAAAATAATCAAAAGAAAATTTCTTATATACCATATTTGTCGCGGCCAATTGCGACATTAAAAGCTCAGACATTGTATATCTCCTTTTTCTTATCCAAAATACATTCTCAGATTGCGCATATTTCTCTTGTCATGATAAAATGGATCTGCAAAATATTTTCCATCTGTCAGTTCCTGGGTAAATTTTCCCGTATAGCCATTATTCAGCATATCCAGAATATCTTGTTTGAGATTACGGTTTCCATCTCCCCACACAAAATGTCCATAAGGATTACAATCCTGAAAATGACTGTGAATAATATTTTCAGTCCCGAAAGTATCAAACCACTGCTGAATGGTTTCTCCTGCCACAGACATAGCTGTCAGGTCAATCATGACCTTAAAGTTCGGATGATTCACCTCATCAAACAAATGCTTGATCTGATCTATACGCCACCCTATCAAAGATTCCTGTGGGCGCAGCGACTCACATGCAATCATCATATCATTTTCAGCCGCCACTTCACTCAGCCTCTGAAACATTTCTACTGAACGCTTGAATCCTTCCTCTTCCGGTTCATTCCAGTAGCCCCAGCCCGAGTTTGCTTCAAGGATCGTTGCCCCCAGCTCGTGCCCAAATTTAATTCCATTTGAGAAGTAGCGGAAACAGCGCTCCTTCAGTTCCGGTTCTTTTGCTGCAAACTGATAGCCATAAGAACAGTTTTCCGGTGTAAATACAGGACATGTCAGACCGTGATCATCCAGTTTCTCCTTGATCGGCACTGGATCCTGATAACCATGATCATCAAGCCACAACCCCTGATGCGCAGCAAGCAGATCTACACATTTCACTCCCAGCTCCTGCTGACAATCAAGGAAATAATCCCAGTAATCTTTTCGTTTTCATTTTTTCCTCCTTGTTTTTCTGCATGCTGATTCATTCTTTTGCACGTATTTTCTAATATCGATTCAAAATGAATCTTTTTAATATTTTTTGCAAATTTATATTATCATTACTTGCAATATATGTCAATATGCTTCATTTTTATTTGTTGAAGAAAATATTTTTGTTCATTTTTTTCAATTACTGGCATTTCTTTGCATTTCCCTCCATTCTTCTATGCATTTTTCACGTTCAAAGTTCAAAATACAATCAAAATAATACAGCCCCTCTGCGTCAGACGCAAGAGAGTTTCCTTTTTCCGTTTTCCGCAACCCAATCCCGGTTCAAGCCCGGTTTAGGCCTATTTTTTGCATACACAAACAGAGCCAAGTATGATATAATCCCATCTTTGACACTTGAAAATAGTAAAACAGCCATAACGCCAGTATTTTATCAGCGTTGTGGCTGTTCTTTGTCTTGCATCGATATGTACTATTTTTGGATTTGTGCTATTTTTTCTGTTTTGTTTCTTTTATAATCGACCTCATGGAAAATTTGGATATGAATTCGTAGTCTGTTCGGAAGCCAAACGCATTATGCAGGGCATCCGTAAGTTTTGTACGTTTGTAGGAAGGTATATATCCACTGTCTTTAGACAGCAGTGTCATATTCAGACCCCTAAGGGTTTCCAAAATCTGACTGCAGGTAAACTCTTTACCCAGTTTTTTCTCTAACAGGCGGTAAACCAGCAGGCTGATGTGGCAGGTTAAAAAGTGAGCCCTGATTCTGTCTTCCCGCCTCACAAATACAGGTCTTGCTTCGAATTCTGATTTCATGATGCGGAAGTTTTCTGGATGAAACGGGCAGGATCATTGGGATTTTTACCTTTTCTGGATTTTCCGGGAGACTGCATCATTTTCATAGCTCTTTGAATCTGTCCTTCACGGATTTTTTGCTGGTAGGCTTTATATTTGGGGGAGTATGTGATGATAACAGTTTCATCCATATCTCCTGTAACAATCGGATACTCTGCATTATACTGATACTCCTGCGGCTCAGCAACCATTGGAGAGTATACTGCCTTTCATCGGCAGTTTAATCAGTCTTATTCCTCGTTGCTCACACATATATGCTTTCATTATTTCTATATTCTCGTCAGCACTTCCTGACTCAATAGCCAACTTTTCTGAAGGTATGTATGTTTCAAGCGGAACTCCAAGCAATCGGTCAGAACCAAGTTCTGCTTTCAAGCCTTTCTTATTAGAATAATAGCTGACAGCCAAAGCAGGAAATAGAGATAAATATTCTTGCTCACAAATTCGGCAGCCTTTATTCAATATCGTCCTTTCATTTATCTTCATACTCCATGAATGACCGTGCCTGCATTTCCACCACGCTCTCTTTGCTGAAGTTCGTGATACTTCTGTCGGCTTCAATTTATTCTGTTCATAATCCCATTCACTGAGAAGCTGACTGTCTGTTGTCGCCAAATCATTATATCCGGCAAGAACTTCTCTCTCCGCACAAACGGGGCACACCGTTCCTTTCACACGGGCATTGATAACTGATTTCCACTCATTACCACATTTTCTGCACTTCCACCAGACATTTTTCCTCGACTTTGCATTTACTTCATCAGGCTTCAATGGCAAGTTCTTCTACGACCACTCCGAAGCAATTTCAGGGTGTGTTGTCTGCAAATCGTTAAACCCTTTCGAGAATATGTACCCACTGCAATACGGGCATTTACTGCCACCGGAACGAGTAGAAATAAGAGTGTTCCACTCTCTGCCGCAATCCTTACACTTCCACCAAGCCTTACGATTGGCAAAGACCGTAACCTGAGTCGGAAGTAAAGGATAATTTCTGTCCGACCACTCGGCAGCTATATCCGGCAGAAGCGTTGCAAGGTCATTAAATCCTGCCAACACATTATTATGGGAACAATACGGGCAGCCTGTCCTATTTATCGTTCTGCTCTTAACGGCAGCTTCCCACTCGTGTCCTTTCTCACATCTCCAAATCACTTTCTTATGAGAACCAATAGAAACCTCTGTCGGTTTTATCTTATTCTTTTTCGACCACTGTTTTACCAGTAATGGCTCTAATGTCGCCAAATCGTTAATACCTGCAATCACTCTCGCACCGGAACATATTGGGCATTTTTCTCCATTAGAACGAGCCTTAACGCTTGTCTGCCATTCGTGACCGCAAGCACCTCTCCACCATACTTTTTTATTTGAACCGAAAGTAATGTCATCAGGTGTAAGCGGTAAGTTCTTCTCCGACCACTCCGAAACAAGCTCCGGGTGTACTTCTGCTAAACTGTTGTTCATAGCCAAACCTCAACCTCCTTATGCTTAGAGTATATGAAGTTTTGGCTTTATCTTGTAGTTTGCGAATATCCGTATAAATAGAAAAAACCCTTTGAGAAAAGGATTTCTCCTCTCTCAAAGGGCAAGTTGGCAAACTGGAATTTGGTGTGTGATTTATAAATTTTTTCCGATCCACTCAAGTTCGTTCATGGAATCCTTATTTTTTTCAAGTTCATCTCTGGC
>NZ_QUJN01000014.1:0-7511 GCF_003480665.1 Clostridium sp. AM28-20LB
TGACATCCCGATAAAATACCGGCATCGCATGATTCTCACAGACCAGCTTCGGTCTTCCCCTCAGTTCTCCCTTTTCCCACAAACCAAGGCGTGTCTGATAGGAGGACACTGCTCCAAGTGCGTGTTGAATCGCCGCTCTTCTCAGATAAGATGGCATCTTAGGGAAATGACGGTCAAACAGAAATCTGGCATGATTCTTTTTTGTCTCATATACCAGATGTTCCGCTTCATTAAAGCGTTTTTGTGGATTTCTGATTTCTGAAAGTTCTTCCCAGGTCTCTGCATACACCGGAATCAGATAGGAAACTGCCTTCCGAAAAATATCCAGCGTAGAGCGGAGCGGTATATTCTTTTTTTTAATTTCTACTCCATAGCTGGATACAATCTGCATAAAGTTTCCTACTTTCTTTTTTCCTTCTCTTTTTGTCCCTCAATGTATGCCACTACCTGATCCCTGCTTCGGTCACTTACGGTAACTGCACAATACGATGGATTCCACAAATGTCCTCCCCACAGCTCCTGTTTTAATTCTGGATGCGAAAGAAACAACTGACGTGCCAGATTCCCCTTCATAATCTTTATCATGTCTGATATAAAAAATTGCGGTTTGCAATCCAGAAGTAAATGAATATGATCTGGCATAACCTCCATCGCCAGAATCCTAAATTTGTATTCCTCCGCAAGCTCATACAACATTTTTTTACATTCCGCGTCTATCCCATTTTTCAGGACCTGTTTTCGATATTTCGTGCACCAGACAAGATGATATTGCAAAGAATACACATATCCTCTACCATATGAAAGTGAATTTTCCTTAATAGTAAATATATCTTTTTCCATGTTTATATTATACCATATGCACCCGCATTTGGCAAACACTAGTTCTGTATCTTGATAAAAAATTTGGCACACCTAACTCGTCACTAAAGTAACGAGAATGCGGTGTGCCGTTTTTCAAGGAAGTTAACCATTTTCCCCGTTGCCAGGAAAAATACCAGTGGAATTCCAAGTGCTGCCGCAGGATAAGTCAGTAAATCCAGATAAGCAGTTATCATGCCATTTATCAAAAACAGATACAGATAGCGCCCGTCCTGTTCCATTTGATTCCGACAGACCAAAATCAAAAACAGGCTGAATATCATCACATAATACACACTTGAAAACTGGATCGAAAACGCAATCGCCAACGGTCTCAAAAACAGTGCCGTACATAAAAATGGAAGTATCAAACAGTAGCGTTTCTGCCTAATCAATGTTCCTGTTATAAGCAGCAGAGTAAACACAACTCCCAAATTTGTAAGTGCCCGAATTCCCTGATAATCCATAAAAAAGAGTAGTGGGCGCAGGAATACCAAATAACCATGCCAATAACGCGCATACGAAGTTATTTCCATCCCATTATCTATCCCTTTCACATCCATTCGAAATGATGTAATTGGATCTGCATCCTGATAAACCGGTCGATAGGCAGCGACTGCACTCTCTAAAGCAGACGCATCTTCTTTTTGATAACAGGCTGTATGGATCATGAGCGAATCCGTCCAGTTATCCAATTCTTCCGCCGGCGTATTTCCAACAAACGGATAGAGTCCTTCACCGGTAAAGATTTCCACTGACTCTGCACCATGTTCATAAATCAACTTATCCGGTATAAGAAAGGCAAGCCACAAAAAAATAGTCCCCGCCAAAATACCTGAAATCAAAATGGCAGGCATACGAATGAGGTATTTCAAATTCATGTCCTTCTTCCCTTCTTCCCAGACATTCCCGCCATCACAATAACAAACCAGAAAAACGGCTGCCTGCAGTTCATCAGCGTAAAACTCTCTGCCAGAAGTGCCAGCACCGCCGCCCTCTGCGCTTTCTCACACCGGACCACATTTTTCACAATCCAATACACCAGAAATGTGGTAGGAATCAGCCCATACGAAAACCACACATCAAAAAAGCTGGAATGAATCTCATTGACATGAAATACATCAAACACACCCGGACTCAAAAGTTTTTCAAATCCATCATACGGAATAAAACGTTCAAAAAAGCCCTCTCCCGCTCCATAAAACAGATACTGAGGCGTCAATACCAGCCGCTCCGCACTTCTGTCATATAGCAGATCATAGAGATTTCCATTTGCCAGTTTCCATATTTTCTGCTGGATTCTGGAAAGAAGCGTATAATCCGTCTGCGAAACATCAAAATCTGCCCCTGGCCAGATCAGATAGACGCCCAGCGCCAGCATCACTACAACAGCTGCCCCGCCGAACCACCAGAGTTTTTTATACTTTGAGTGCGTGCATCTTTCCCAGAAAAACTGCCATGCCAGTATTACAAAAAAGGCAAGCAGTCCCACAAACATACCGGTTGATTTTGCTTTTCCAATCAGAAGAACTCCCCCAAAAAACATTCCCCAGCACGCAATCCGTGTCTTGACTGTATACTCTGCCTTCCGCCGGTATTCCATAAAAAGCACCAGAATCATCGTAAAGATGAAAAAAGCAAACTGGTTCGGATCATTAAACGTTCCCATAAACCGAGAACCGCCCCAGCTCTCATGAAAATAGCGTCCTCGTCCGGAAATCAAAACAATTGTCTGAAACACCAGGTTGATCCGACATATCCAGCAAAGTCCCCGCATAAACGAATCCGAATAAAGTGTCCGGAACGTCCAGATCAGGAATGCAGAATAAATCCAATAAAGCGTATGTAACGGAAAACTTCCTTTTCCTGTCCGAACAAAATAAATGCCATTAATGACAGCTGCAAATATCAGGAAGACCACCCAGGGAAAATCTTCCTGATACCAGATTTTCTTACCACTTCTCCACGCCATGATAAGCGCCAGGGCACCGGACAAGGCGAAAAACAGATCCGCGATGCCGATGCTGCCGCTGGGGAGAAGGTAGAATTGTTTGGTGAAGACGGCTGTGTAAAATAAAACTTCAACCATCCTGTTTCTCTCTAATTTCATTTGTTCTTACTTTATCCTAATCCCACAAATTTTCCGGATATAATCCACTCTCTATCATCTGTCGGAATCCCTCCTGCGCCGGTTCTATATCTTCTTTATAAGTAATTCCAATCCATCTGTCCGGCGTATTCAAAACTTTTACGGAAGCTAACTTCTTTTCAAGCAATTCCGCCACAATATTTGGGAGAAGATACTCCTTCTTCTCCGGATTTTCCCCTAATGCATCAAGGAATCTGGCAAATCCTTCATCTATGTACCGCAAAAAATCCGGATATCCGGCCCACATATTCATGGATACCATCGTATCCGGTGTGATCCATTTGCTTACCTTCGCATTATCACACTGGATTTTTCCATCTACACACTGAATTCCCGTCGTTTCAACGACCTCTTTCAAGAATCCCGCCTCATCTGCCACGCAGACACCTCTGGTAACCGCTCCGTTTTCACTCAGCGTATTCTTTAAAGAAAAGCCTGCCATTGCCAGATTTATCTTATCCGCATCTGTATTTCCAGAAAGCAGGAACTCATGAAGCTTCGAAAAAGCTTCTTTCCCATAATAATCATCTGCATTGATGATCACAAATGGTTCTTTCACAACATCTTTACAAGCCAGAATTGCCTGCCCGGTTCCCCATGGTTTTACTCGTCCTTCTGGAACATGATAGCCTTCAGGCAAGTCTTCTAACTCTTGATAGACATATTCCACAGGCATAACCTTAGATAAGCGATTTCCAATCACTTCTTTAAATTCTTTCTCAATGGCTTTCCGAATTACAAATACAACTTTTGTAAAACCAGCTTCCTTCGCATCGTAAATCGAAAAATCCATAATAATCTCTCCATTCGGAGCCATCTTAGCCAGCTGTTTGATACCGGTTCCAAAACGAGAACCGATACCGGCAGCCATGATGATGAGGGTTGTGTTCATGTTTTTTCCTCCGTAAACTATTTAACTTTTATTTACTCCTGGTCTCTTCTTTCAAAAGGAACATTGACGAAATATATAGTGGAGCTGTAAATATAAAAGGTGCACAGTAACGATACATAATTACTGGACTTAAAAGTACAGTAAGCCATATACCAAATATCATACTCAAAAGCAAAATTATTTTCTTATTTCTATTAATCAAAAGAGTATACACACCGAGAAAAAGCAAAAGGCAACTATAAAATCCTGCCTGACATAATATCGAAAAAATCGGTATTTTAGAAAAAATCATTTTCAAACTTCCACCATAACCATTACCTGGAATTCCCTTTCCATACAAATTCTCTAACAATAATTGATAACTCGGAAACAAACTTTCTCTATTAATCTCAAATCCAGGATCATATGCCACCGACTTATCATAACACAGGATATCTATATATGGATGCCATGGTCTGGCATCCGGCCAGTTTTTGTCTGGATACCATAAAGTCAGAGTCTGTAATCCAAATGCCTGTACATATCCTATTGAATCAAAAGCAGCAAATTTTATATATGATTTCAAAAAAGAAATCTTATCCCTCTGTACCTCTTCTACTTTTAAATTTGATTTTACCGGATCCGAAATAAAGGGCATATAATTTTTCCATCCCTCATCAGGGACAAAGCTTTGCATCTCTTTGCGTTGCTTTTCCGTCAAATCATCATTATTATATACCCACGCCATTTGTTGCAAGGGTAAGCTCAGCATCTCTCTCAGTGCCGTTCCCTTCTGTACTCCACACAAAGCATATACCGGTCCTTGATACACAGCTACCAATATTATAACGCTTGTCAATAACATCAACAATTTTCTTCTGGCTTTCAACAATAAAGCAGTCAGAAGCACAAAAGCAAGAACATATACTCCATTATTTCTAATGACACACATTAAAAACATCCATAAAAACAATTTTATAGTATTTTTCTTGTCCAAAAATTGCTCATCCAGCAAATATTCAATTAGCAATAAGACCACCATGGCAAAAGACGCTGTAAAAATTGAATCTTGCGCTGATGTTAAGGAAAGAATTACATGCATAGGCAACAGAAAAAAAAGTGTAGATAGAATCACCAACGTTTTGTTTGTCTTATCATTTATAAATGATAAGATATTCCAGATAACATAAAGTGAAATACTCATTTGCAGTAAAGTAAACACTGCAAATCCTATGGAATAATTATCAAAAAAAAGCTTTCCACTATTAACAAACAAATAAAATATTCCACAATATACTGGAGACCATTGAGATGATATAGGAATATCTTTTCTCAAAAACTCATGATACCAATATGGTGCATCTGTTGCATAAACCCCTGGAAACAGTGCCAAATATGCCATTATCCAAGCAAAAAGAATTATAACAAAACAATTTCTTAAACTTTTTTTATCTTCTTTACCAACAATCTTTTTTTTATCAAAATACTCCATCATGCAAACGATAAATGGAAATATTTCAATCATTAAAAAAAGTAGACTTAAAAGTGTGATTCCATTCAATTGGATTGTGGATAACAAATCCAATTGAATTCCAAAATTCAAAATCACTGCATAAAAAGCAGATAAAGCAACTTGGATATAAAATCTAATACCTCTCTTTATCGAAATTTGATAATACAACTTGGAGGTGACGAAAAATACAATCGCCAGAATACCCCCCCCCGGAACATTTTGAGCATAATTCAAATATTGCATCTGTATTCCGGTTATACCTATAAATCCCATTACTATCGAAAATATAATTTTTACTTCATTATATTTTTCTTTTAATACATTCATTTAACAATCCTCTCCTTGCTCATTTCAATCGTTTGTAATCTAAATTCATATTCTCTACGTTCTTTCTCCACAATTTCCGATAAAATGAGTCCTGAAAAGAATGAAATCAACGCGGATAATGCAATAAAGCCTGATACAATTAGCGTTGGAAAATTAGGAACTAATCCTGTCTGTAAATATTTAAAAAACACCGGCACAAACAATATCAGAGACAAAACAAATAGTAAAACTGACATTATTCCAAAGAAGTTCATCGGTCTATAATTTTTATACAATCTTCCAATAGTCTTTAAAACTTTTACGCCATCAGAATATGTATTTAACTTTGACTCACTTCCTTCCGGGCGATCTCTATATTCAATTATCATATTTTCAACACTCATATTTTTCTCAACTGCGTGGATCGTCATTTCTGTTTCAATTTCGAATCCTTTGGAAAGAACCGGAAAACTTTTCACAAAAAGATAACTAAATGCACGATATCCTGTCATAATATCTCGAATGTTGGTATGGAACAATCGATTAATACTCCCTCTTACTAAACTATTTCCAAAATTATGAAATGGTCTTTTATTTTCTTCAAAATATGTAGATGAAAGCCTGTCCCCTATAACCATATCTACATTTTTATGGAGTACTAGCTCCACCATATTTTTTCCATATTCCGCTGGATAGGTATCATCTCCATCTATCATGATATAACACTCAGCATTAATTTCTCTGAACATTCTTCGAATAACATTACCTTTACCTTGACTATGCTCATACCGCACAATTGCCCCAGCTTTTTTTGCCAGTTCTACCGTATTATCGGTTGAATTATTATCATATACATAAACCATTGCATCTGGTAATTCTTTTTTCCAATCTTTCACAACTTTTCCAATTGTTTTTTCTTCGTTATAGCACGGAATTAAAACTGCTACTTTATCCATTATTATATCTCCTCCTCATATAATCAAGTGTTTTTTATTGAAAATTCAAGGTTTTTCAACCTTTCATATCTCAGTGAATAAGCCACAGCTATGAGCATTTCGATGTATCAGGTACTGAAATAGCGGTTGAATTGTATACGAAATAAAACGTCATTGATTTTCGCTTTACTGGCCTTGCGTATACCCTTCCCTCTATGGCAGCTAACCTCCTATATCCACCAGGATCATCTCTGTCTCCAGAGGTCCTAACTTCCTTCGTTCTGCCTGCCCATAACCAGGGTGTCAGCTATGCTCCTTTACGGGGTCATGCCCCTTGGTGATGATTTCTGCCGACTATTGGCTCATTCTTTGTATTATTGATTACTGACTCGCTTCCTGTTCCAGCACTATGATCAGTGGACGTTATCTGTTACATTCCACTTGATTCAGTGGCTGTCCACATGACAGCCTCCATTACAGTTACTTGTCTTTCTTACGCAACCTGTAGATAAACTGCTGGTCTCTTGATGTCACTGACCATCTTTTTCGGATCATAATCTACGCCTTTCGTCAGCATGGCATAAAAGACTCGTATCAGCTTGGCTGCAATTGCCATAAGTGACTGCATTTTCTTCAATGGATTTAGTCTTCTGGTTATGTAATAATTATGGAGTTCCCTGAACTCCTGGTTCTTCGACACAAGTGACATTGCAACCTCAAAGAGCAGATATCTGAGTCTCTTTCGACCTCGTCTGCTTATTGTTGTCTCGCCCTTGTGCTTTCCTGAACTATTTTCAACCAATGCCAATCCTGCAAGTTTCTGCAATTCCTTCGGATTGTTGAAGCGGCTGATATCACCTACTTCTGCAAGGAATCCTG
>NZ_QUJN01000015.1:0-5500 GCF_003480665.1 Clostridium sp. AM28-20LB
AGATGAAAATAATCCGTCAGCACCTTGTAGCAATGATTTTCTTCTTTTTGATACTTCTGTTCCGGTGTCGGCTCACGAATACGAGGGCGAATACTGGGCTTTTGTCGGCTGTCATAGTTAAGACCAAAATCTTCAGCAAGTTTGACAGCAGCTTCCCTCAGCCCGATACCGAATAGCTTCGCTGTGAGATCAACAGCGTCTCCGGTTGCTCCGCAGCCAAAACAGTAATAGCGTTCATCCAGCTTCATACTGGGGGACTTATCCGAGTGAAACGGACAGCACGCCATACCAGTGCGACCCACTTTCAAGCCATAGGCTTCTGCGGCTTGTCGGGCAGTAACATTTTCTTTTACAATTTCAAATACATTCATGTGACTCCTTTCCTGAAACGAAAAAAGCACCTGTCATTTTCAAAACGAAAATAGCAAGTGCCTTAAAGTTCCATATCCTGTTTTTTGCTTTTCGCCGGAATTGTCCGGCTGACTTCACGCTCTGCCATTTCCTTCTTCTTGCGGCTCAACTGCTCTATAATGGAACTTTTGGCTTTCTTCTTGATTTGCTCCGTTCCGGCTTTTTTGACCTCCGGTTTCATCAGCGTAGTTTGGATTTTCTGAATAGTTGATTTCATAGCATTTGTGATTCTGCCAATCACGCCATCCAATCGTTTCACTGCATACTCAACTTCTTTCTTTGAAGCCTTACGCTCAGGGGAGAGAACCCACGCCTTAGACTGCTCCACCAGCTTAATATCCTCCTTGTGCGTTTCCAGTTTTACAGTATCAGCAACGACCTCAACCGCCTTGTCATAGGCAATATCGGCAACCTCGTCCACCAGAGCTTCCACATCCTCAATCTTCATCGTGAGTTCTTCCAGCTTTTGCTCCTGTGCTGCCAGTTGCTCCTTTTGCTTGAAAAGAATATAGTCCTGTTTTTCCAGATATGCACGACCACCATATTCCGGTTCTTCTTCCAGTTGTAAGCCATGCTTTTTCGCCACATCAAACAGCAGCACTCGGCAAGCTGAATCGAAAGTCATCTTGCGGTTGTTTTTTCTTCCGACTGGCTTCTCCGGTTCCGGCAGTTCAAACCCCAATGCTTCCAAAGCCTTTTCCTGTTGTGGGGCAATCTCTCCATATTGATTTTCACAGTCGAACACATGACGCTCGTGAATATGAGGGGTGCTTTCATCCAAGTGCAGCGCCCAATTCAGGATATGGACATGAGAGCCGAAACGCTCATTTGCGATTTCCATAAATTCTGTGACGATCTCAATGAGCAATTCCGGCGGAACATGATTGTCAAGCGTTCCAATCTGATAGACCGTTTCCTCTGGACAGGTCTTTTTGCTTTTGAGTAAATCTCCAGTTTCCTTATTTCTTTCAGGGTGTCGGTTCTTCACATTTCTTTCATTCTGTCCTGTTACAAAATCATGATACCGCTGACGATAAAAAAGCTGTTCCACATCTTCAAAAGTGGCAGACAGCTCATTTTCCTTTTCGGGATTTTTGAAATTGCGGAAGCCATTGTAACAGTCCCAATAGAGATTTTGTTTGGCTCGTTCTTCGTCAATGTGTTCGCTGTTGGCAATGTCAAAACTGCGGTCATTGTGCTTCGGGTTATAAACGCCATTCTTTCCGGCTCGTCCATTGTGTCTTGTTAATTTCACATGAGTTCCTCCTTTTCTTTTTGATTTCCCCGACAGGGGAGAAGGGCAGCGAAGCTGATTCCTTGCGGCTTTCTGCGTCAAGTAATACCCAGTATTAAGTGGCGAAGCGCCACTTAACTGGGCAAGGCTGCCGCCCTTGACCTGCACAGGGGTATTGCATTCCCTGTACCCATGCACAAAGGGTTGCACCCTCTGTACTCCCGCCCGAACAAACTGACTTCGCCCCGTCCCAAGCTCTGTCAGTTCCTTCGGTTTTACAAAACAGTCCACCGGACTATTTTGCAAAAAGAAAAACCGACGCATGATCGCTTTACGCTCAATACATCGGTTTCTTCATCTGACCTTGACGGTCATATTCAGTTGTGGCAGATTAGCCAATTTAAAAAATTACTCTGGCACATCTACTGAATAACTTAGATTGTTTCCTCTCTTGTCGCTCTTTAAATCATCATAATACCATAGATACATCGTTCTGTCATATACATTGATTTCAATAACACCATCTGGCTTTTGACCTTCTACTTCTAATGAGTAAATTTCCTTATCATGTGCATAGCCAAAAACAAATCTGGTATCTGGATAATTTGGATTCAAGTCCTGTTGAAAATCACTTAATTTTAAAGATGAACGAATTAGTTCTGTAATATCAGATATAAGAATGCTATCCGCTTTAGTTGTAACCGGTGTAGCATTCATAAATGCATATTGTACACTTGCTTCCTCCACCTGTTTTTTGCAGCGTGCCATCACAAAACCTTGAACGGGATTGTTATCACTTCCTGCTCGATAGAAAATCGTATCATACTGTTTGCCATTCCATATATGCAATATTTCATCAACATGATTAAGAAAATCTTCTGGAACAGAAAATTCTTCATTTTCAGCATTCAAAGGAGAATTCAAAATAGCTTCTTCGACAGAACTATAATATATGAGTTCAGAATCCTTTTTATCGTAATCACTCAAATTGAATTCGACATATGCATTGTCTTTATTGTCATCTTCCGGAACATAAGTATAGCGACCATTTTCAATATGGTCATCATAATCAACAAACAGTCCAATACATATCAGCGCTGCAAAAATTAAAAAAACTATTCCTATAATGATTAGCAATATTTTCAAAAATTTTTTCATACAAAAGTCCACCTTCTTGCTTCATTTCAGTAAATTATATCATACCGATATGAACAATTCAATTCACGCTCTATCAAGTAGTTTTTTACTTACCTATAACGCACATTTCCGCAAAATCCATAGTCTCCGATACTTTCCTCACAGGCGATATACAGTCGGAATTCTGTCAGCTCATGAAATAAGAAAAACTGACGCATGATCGCTTTACGCTCAATACATCGGTTTCTTTATCTGACCTTGACGGTCATATTCAGTTGTGGCAGATTACAGGTAATCTACAAATTTCCCAAAACAAAATAGGATATTTATTTTTATTCTATTCAACTACATACCCATATTCTGTGTGTGGTAAATACCTTACAGTTATCTTATCTCCTAAATCGCTACCTGTTCCCCAATATTTTAATGAATGTTCTTCTCCAGTTTTCTCATCTCTAATATGTATTCTTCTTTCACTATTAGAGTTTTCTCCTGACATTGCACCTTGTGTAACTTCTCCGGTAACTTCAACTAAATTGTTAGATAGTAAATAAGGTATATCCAAGCAACAAGGAACAGTTATAAATATACCGAGAATCAATAACCCAACAACTGCCATCACATTGATTATTTTTTCCCATTTTTGATATTTTATTTTTTCTTCTTCATTGACAGCCTTTCGTTTTATAAACTTCCCATTTTTCTTTCTATGCAAAACATACATAATTAAGACTATAAATGATACTATAATCACTCCAAAAGTTCTAAACATCAATAATGCCATAAATTTGTACTCCTTTCAAAGCGACACGCTATTTATTAACAGCTTTATCAGCTAATCTTTTATCTCCCCATGGCGTTTTCAGCATAGGCTCATTATCAATAATTCCTGCTCTTAAAATTTCAAGGGGTTTTTCTAATTGTAAGATGTTTTTATTATCTATAATAATAGCAGTTTGAAATTCCTCAAAACTTTCAAAAACTCTGTCTTGAAATATAAAAGATATATTTTCTTTACATTCCTCTGCGTTAGCAGGTAAAACACAGGAACCCATCACATATTTTTTCTCATTATAGGAAAACTCAATAAGAGTAAAAGCCATATCATTATCATAATCAGACTTGATAATTTCCATTAGATCTTTTGCTTCAATAATGAGCGTTGGCTTTTCATTTTTCTTAAAACCAAACATGAATAACACCTCCAAGAATTAACTTTATCTTATTTTTCATTATACTTCATCAACTTAACGAATGAAAGAAAAAATTTGTGTGCAGAGTTCCTGTTCAAGCCTTGTAACGCGCATTTATGCAAAATCCATAGTCACCGATACTTTCCTCACGGGTGATATACAGTCGGAATTCTGTCAGCTCATGAAATAAGAAAAACCGACGCACGATCGCTTTACGCTCAATACATCGGTTTCTTCATCTGACCTTGACGGTCATATTCAGTTGTCTAACATCGTACTGTTATAAAATCTATGTCATTTACGATTTTTCTTATGCTGATTTGCCCAGTAAGATTTTACAGGGATTCTTCTTCTTTTTATGTCCTCCATAAATTCTTCTTTGTCAATATTACTATCAATGGTAAATAATTTTTCTCCATTTACATATACACGCATAGAACCTTTCTTTCTCTCGCAATAGGTAATATCTTCAAAGTGAAAAGTTCTCTTTCTGCCAAAAGTTGAACGCCATGTGATTTCATCTTCATCCACTTCCAGTTTCCACATAATCATATTCAATGAGCCTATAAAAAACACAACAAATGCAATGCCAAATACCAAGGGAGGAAATATATCATCCTGTTGGATAGCACTTGCTACAGTACAACCTCCTGTAAATAAAATTCCAAAAACAAATATAATAGTCAATGTTTTCTCTGTTTTTATTGTATAATGCGTTCTAATTATTCCCTTTTTCTGTTCTTCCTCTCGTTCTTTAGCTCTCTTTTGTTGAAGATTTACAAGATATTTCCAAAGAAGAAGTACAACTAAATAGGGGCCTATTTGTGTAATTATATTCAAACACATTCGTAAAAAATCATTCATTTTTTGCCCTCCATAGTTCCAGCTATATAAAAATGATTGTTTGAAATCGAGTATTAAAAACCTCAATTTTTCATATCTCATTATACTTCATCAACTTAAAGAATGGAAGAAAAAATTTTGTGTACAGAGTTCCTGTTCAAGCCTTGTAACGCACATTTCCGCAAAATCTATAGTCCCCGATACTTTCCTCATAGGCGATAGGCAACGGTCAAAACATCAGGTCTGTACCTGACATTTTAACCGCATATCAGTCCTGATTATCACATTATCCCTGCTGACTGTTCAGCCCATGCTTTTTCGCATATTCGCTGGCTTTCTGTCTGCGTTCCTCACTGTAAGGCGGCAGGAAGCGGATAGACAGACGGGACTTTGCCAGCTCATAAGAAACACCGCCTTGAACATTGGATTTTTCCAGTCTGCAAAGGTCAGGGTACTTCTTAGCAAAAGCAGCCAACCTCTTTTTCAATCCGGCGTTGTGGGTGTAGATATTTGCCTTGTCCTCGCCCTCATTAAAGAGAACGATTGTTTCTTTCTCAATCTTCGTAAGTCTCGCCATAACAGCCCTCCCTATGGTTTTTCAACACACGCAGCTTGCAGTAAAAGCAGCGATACCACCTTTCAACACCCTCAGCACTCAGCTTGACGGAAAGCATATAAAACA
>NZ_QUJN01000016.1:0-4682 GCF_003480665.1 Clostridium sp. AM28-20LB
TTTTCAGGGTTTTACATACTGTTCAGTTTTCAAGGTTCTTTGTTGTTGTCTCAGCGACAGCCTATTTATGTTATCATAAGCAATTGACTTTGTCAACAACTTTTTTATTTTATTTTTAATCTTTCTCAGAAATCCGTTTGCGTTTCCGCTCTTATTTCTTCGATTGATTTGCCCTTGTCTCAAGGACGTATGTTATGATACCAGAGTTTCCAAGGATTGTCAACAATTTTTCTATATTTGTTATTCTTTTTATTTTGTTGTGATTTTTTAGAATATTCTAACCATTTGAAGTCTATGCATCTATTTCCCCTAATCCCAGAAATGGCATCGAATCAAAAGAATCCGATGCCATTTCCATCCATTCATAAATACAGCTTTCACTTTCCATCTACACTCTCATTTATATCTATTACCTATTCCTATACTACCTTCTCTACAAATGATACTCAATCAATTTAACTGCCAGGCTGACACCGCCGCAGACCCACATCACAAGAATTGGGTTCAGTTTCCATTTGCGGAGCGCTATAAAAGCTGCCGAAAAAAGAACCAGACTGCCCCACTGGATCACCCTCTCCCCATTTACCTCTGGAAGAACTGCTGCCAGTAGCATCGAAAGTCCGGCACCTGCGATCAGCGCCACTACCGCTGGGCGAAGACTGCCTAAAATATTTCCCATCGCAGAGCCGCCGCGGTAACGCCGATATATGTATGCCAGTACCGATACAATGATACAAGATGGGAAAATACATCCCCAGGTTGCCGCAACCGCCCCCGGAAGTCCCGCTATCCGAATTCCGACAAAGGTTGCTGAATTGACCGCAATCGGTCCCGGCGTCATTTCCGCGATCGTGATAAGATTCGTAAACTCCGTCATCGTGATCCATCCCTGTCGTTCCACAATCAGGCTCTGTACCAGTGGAATCGCCGCGTAGCCGCCGCCCACGCTGAAAAGCCCTATCTGCAGAAAGCTCAAAAATAATTGTATATAGATCATATCTATTCTCCCCCTCTATACCGCACCGGTCGTCTGCTCACGTTTTCTCATCCAGATAAATCGAATCGTTCCCGCCAGAATACCCGCCGCAATGATATAGATTACATTCACATCCAGCACAAAATCAGCCAGGAACGCAATTACCATGATTGCAATTGAATACAGCTTTTTTTCCTTCAGAACATTCACTCCCAGCCCACAGGAAACATCCAGAATCACAGCCGCCACGCCGACTCGCATTCCCTCTAGTGCTGCTGCCACCCAGACGTTCGACGCAAACGCGGCGTAACAGACGGATAAAACCGCCAGAATCGCCATCGGCGGAAGAATCGTTCCGATGACTGCCACCACCATTCCGGCAAACCCATATACTTTCCAACCAACCAAAATTGCCCCATTTACCGCAATCGCGCCCGGACAGGACTGTGCCAGTGCGGTAAAATCAAGCATTTCCTGTTCATCAATCCAGTGAAGCTCATCCACGAAACATTTCTTCATAAATGTCACAATGACAAAACCGCCCCCGAATGTAAATGCGCTGATATAAAGTGTTTTTAAAAATAAAACCAGCAGTTGATGCTTCTGTTTCATCTGCCATTCCCCCTTTTTCTATTTTATCTTTTGTCTCTCCCAGTTCTCCTTCACGCAAAACAACATTCCTTTTTCTGTGCCCATTATAACACTTGCCAATTCATTTTAAAATTACTATAATTTATATATAGTTCTTATTAAAATATCTATGATTCTCTATAAAAGCAACGCCGTCAAAAATAATATTTCTGACGGCAGGAAAAAAGTAGGACAAACATACAAATACGAATGTTTCCCACTCCTTATGAAACATTCAGGAAAGGAGTTTTCATGACACTGCGGCATTTCCGAATTTTTATCGAAGTAGCATCCGCCGGAAGCATCACACAGGCGGCGCGCAATCTCTACCTGACGCAGCCAACCGTCAGCACCGCCGTCCGGGAGCTCGAAGAACACTACGGAACATTATTTTTCGACCGGATCAACCAGCGTCTGCGAATTACCGGCGAAGGGCGGCGTTTTCTCGACTATGCACGCCATTTTATCCAGATGTACGATGAAATGGAACTGGCATTTTCCAATTCCGGAATCAGCGGAGTTCTCCGCATCGGTGCCAGCACCAACGTGGGGATTTCCTATCTACCACGTTTCATGCAGCTATTTCAAGAGACATATCCCCAGGTACACACGCAGGTCCATATACAGACGACCGCACAGACGGAAGCCATGCTCTTAAATGGGGCGCTAGATCTTGCAATCGTCGGCGGAACCATCCGCTCCGAACAGATTGCCCTGACTCCCCTGTTTCAGGAACACTACACCGCCATCTGCGCGCCGGGACACCCGATGGCAGGAAAAACCGTTTCCATCAATACATTTATGAAACAACCGCTGCTCTTCCGCGAAGTCGGCAGCACCTCCTATGAAGTATTTCAAAATGCCATCCGCCAGACCGGCTGTGAGGTCACCCCTGCCTGGGAAAGTACCTCACAAGAGGCCATTCTCGAAGCCGTCCGCCTGGGGCTTGGCGTCACAATTCTGCCAAGCGCTATGCTCGAAGCTGAGCTGAGACTCAGTACCATTTCCCGGATCTATTTTTCGGATTTTTCTTTTCAAAATACCGTTCATCTGGCGTGGCATCAAAGCAAGTTTCTGTCTCCTGTCATGCAGGATTTTATCCAAATGGCGCGTGAACTTTTGCCATCCAACCATATTTCCGCTCAAAATCCCCCGGGAATCTCTCCCCATGCATATCCTGTCCACAGAAATTTTCCGAAGGACTCTCCCGCAGCTACGCTCACTGATCTGCGATATTGAACTACCCTGGGAAAAATTTCGAAATGCATCGGTGCTCTATCAGATGCCTCTTCGTCATTTTCTGGCAAATGCGTTCTTTTCCGCTCTACTGGAACCAGGCAGCGGACTGGAAGATATGATTCTACAGATGAAGGGGATCGCGTTAGAGTATGCCATCGTCCGCTACAGCCTTTTCCTGTGATGAATGCATGACGGTTCCGGTAAACTTCCGTATGAGACGGTTCGCGATTATCAGGTCATCATTATCCATATGACCGGATACGACGCTGAGGTTATCTGGGATTGGTTGCGAATACGTACAGATGATTGAAAATAATTTCTTCCTGTAATATACTTTTAGGTATAGGTATACCTATATTTCAAAAGATTACTGGAATTTGCCCGACGGGCAGCGTGCAGAGCTGATCGACGGGCAATTTTATAATATGGCACCTCCGAGCCGGATTCATAAGGAAATTTCCTACCAGATTTCCCGCCTTCTTGGAAATTATATCGAGTCCAACGGCGGAGAATGCCACGTTTATCCGCCTCCTTTCGCTGTCAATCTGGATGCGGATGATAAAGATTGGGTTGAGCCGGATATCTCTCTTATCTGTGATCCGAATAAATTGACCGACCGCGGCTGTTCCGGCGCTCCCGATCTCATTTTCGAAATCGTATCTCCATCCAGCCGGCGCATGGACTACCTTATCAAAAATGCTCTGACTCCCTTAAACTTACCGAATAAAATTCGTCGCCGTCCGCTCCTCCTGTTCCGGAAGACCATATTCTTTCTTGCCAAGCTCGATGGACTTCATAAGAAATGTCATATTCTTTGCAAGCATCCGCATCGTCTGCTTGCCTTCCTCATCCATCTCTGCCTCCCCTTTCTCACAGCCGTGAATACTGTTCCAGTATCTGCTGGATGCGATCGGCATATTGCTGATGGTAAAAAATTTGTTCAATTCATCAAAAGTCGCTGAGCAGCCGCCTCTGCGTGCACAGACTACACTGGCACCCACCTTCATGCTCTTATCAAAGGACGTGCTGTAAAACAAGCGGTCAAGACAGGCAATCAGCGTCGCATTAGCCGATGCATAGTAGACCGGACTGGCAATCACCAGGCCATCCGCCGCCTCAAAGAGAGGTGCCAGCTCATTTACGATATCATCAAACACACATTTTCCAATTTCGCTGCACTGGTTACAGGCAATACAGCCCCGGATATCTTTATTTCCAATCTGCATGGTTGTTACCTCTACCCCACTATTTCGAAATACATTCTCCATTTCCCGGATGGCAATGGATGTGTTGCCGTTCACACGTGGACTTCCGTTTAGAATTAATACTTTGCTCATTTGGTTTCCTCCTTTTACTCTACGATACATTTATTCCAACAAATTGCTTTTAAACAGTCTGTAAGCGTATATATTGTCTTCAGGTGTCTACAACTGTCTACATAAAAATGAAAATGCAAAAAAGCGGAAACCCTGATGAATCAAAGCTTCCGCAATAATAAAAAGAGCGCGAGACGGGACTCGAACCCGCGGCCTCGACCTTGGCAAGGTCGCGCTCCACCAACTGAGCCACTCGCGCATATTTGTAAGAATCGGGGTGACAGGATTCGAACCTGCGACCTCCTGGTCCCAAACCAGGCGCTCTAGCCAAGCTGAGCCACACCCCGTCATCCACGTTATTACTCTATTGTGTTTGAAGATTTATATACCTTCAAAACTGCACACTGAATTTCTTCTACTTCTATCTTTCCATCCTTAAGGAAATAACTTCCTCTTTCCTATCCAATCCTTAACCATATCCTTTTGGTTAAGCCCTCGACCGATTAGTAACAGTCAGCTTC
>NZ_QUJN01000017.1:0-3333 GCF_003480665.1 Clostridium sp. AM28-20LB
TAACATGAGTAACCATATCTCAGCATCATTGATAAATCCGATCTTATAACCAAGCTGGAAGTTCTCAATCTGTGAAAATATTTAATCTAATCGCTTTCACTCTGTAAGCACTCCTTTTCAAATTTCTGCTTAACGATTTCTTTTTCCTGTATTTTCTGTCCCTCGGATTTCCTCATGATAGAAATAATCCACGATTACCGGATGTCCCTGCGGGACTCTGCCATAAGGCATTTCATTATCCACAAAGGGACAATCATACTTCTTAGCCATTTCCTCAGCTTTTACTTCAAGTGCTTCAAAATAACTGCGGTTATGCTTGTTATAGATCTCGTCGTAAAGTGGTACAAGATCAGGATATTTTCCGGCGATATAATCCATAATTGTCTTTTTGAAACCGCCTCGAAGATTGAGATTTTCGATCCAGAACAGATCGCACTGATCCTTTACCCGCTCAAATATTGCTTCAAAATCCGTGATACCGGGGAATACCGGGGATACGAAACAGACTGTACGGATACCGGCTTCATATACCTGCTTCATAGCAGAGATACGGCGCTCAATGCTCGAAGCAGAGTCCATATCGTTCTTGAAATTTTCATCTAGTGTGTTGATCGACCATGAAACGGTTACTCGTCCAAGCTTCTTCAGCAGATCAATATCCCGTACCACAAGATCCGACTTTGTGCAGATCAGAATATCTGTGTCACTGCCGATCAGCTGCTCCAGAAGTTTTCTGGTATTCCCGAATTGCTCCTCCTGTGGATTGTAGCCATCTGTCACAGAACCGATGACCACCCGCTGTCCGGCATATTTCTTCGGATTTTTAATTTCCAGCCAATGCTTCACATCAAGGAAAGTGCCCCATTCCTCCTTGTGCCCGGTAAAGCGCTTCATAAAAGAAGCATAGCAATACTTGCAGGCATGTGTACAGCCCACATAGGGATTGACCGAGTAACCGCCTACCGGCAGACTAGACTTAGTCATGATGTTCTTTGTTTCCACCTCACGAATGAGGATTCCATTTATTACTTCTTCCATGATTTCTGTACCTCTAACACTTTATTAAATTCTTCCGGCATTTCCTGAATCATATTTTCATCCCCTATGATAGGGACAAGGTCTTCCTTCATAAACACTGGAATGCCGAGCTTATGTGCCTGGTCCGCCAGAGACCATGCCCATTCCGGCTCCGTATGAATCTTCCTGCTCTGAGCTCCGGTCATGGTGCCGACAACGATCCAATTGATTCCGGAAAGGTCAACTGTGCCGGGATCGTCGAATAACGGTTCAAAGGTAACATGGTAATGTTTTGCTCTGACGTTTTTCCGAAGGGCGTCGATACGCCACAGTTCTGCTTTCCTCGTCACCGTAACGCCAAACCATGCGTTTTCCAGATCGGTATCAAAATCCAGCAAATCAGGCCGCTTGGTAAGGAACAGGAACTGATGCTGTGGATTTTCACGGATCTTTGCAAATACCTCGTCTCTCCATTCCGGCTTCCATCCGGAGAGATCGCTCATCCCGGTAAGAAGAAAGTTCTGCGGACGTTTCTTTTCCATCATCTTGAGCTTACTCGGAAAGAATTCAGGGTCAGCGAAGTCATCAATCATATGCCAGCGTTTCACGTTGTTGCGGGCATAGCAATATGTACACCCCACTGTGCAGCCAATGACGATATTCATGTTCTGAATCTGATCTTTGATACAAATACTCATGACTTCTGCCACTCCTCAAGATTCTTTCTGATGCGGTCGAGGCATTCCTCAAACCGGGTAATTTCTTCCTCTGAAAAACCTTTGTAGTAAATACTGCCCATCTCATCAGATACAGAATCGTACTCGCCCTTTAAGGCATGTGCTTTCTCAGTCAGAAACAGGAGTGTTTTCCTTTTGTCCGTTTCAGACTGAACACGGCTTATCAGCCCTTGATTTTCCATTCTTTCCAGCATCGTAGTAAGAGATGTTATCGCTAATCCGCATTTAATCGAGAGTGACCTGATTGAGATACCATCCTCCTGCCACAGCACATAAAGAATACGTCCCTGGGCTCCATTAAACGCATCGATATTTTTTTCGCTGAGAATCTTCTCAAAAATCCGGTCACCAAGCTGTTTTATTTTGGTGACAAGAAATCCGCCATTTGTTTTCATGCAAAAGCTCCTATATAGTAGTTTATAAAATCATACTATATAGGAGCTTTATTGTCAAGAGCTTGTATGTTTGAATAGAGGTAAACTGGAATTTGATTAAAGTGCCTTCTTAGGGCAATTCTTCACGCACTCCATACATAATATGCATTCTGTGGCATTCTTTCGTTTTCTTGAATTATTTGTAACTTCAACATCCATAGGGCAAAGCCTTTCGCATTTTCCACAGTTAATACATTTTGTTTTATCGCAACAGATACGAAACAGAGAATAATAGCTTATTGGCTTTAAGAAAACAGTTATTGGACAAATATATTTACAGAATGCTCTATTATCCTTAAATGTAAAAGCCAATGTAATTCCAACTAAATAATAAACAATATTCCCTATCAAAAATGCCCAAAACATTATTCGTTCAATGTTATCCACTTTACACAAGAAAAGTACGGAAACAAAGATCAATGATACAGCAAACGCGATATACCTTATCCACCCAATTTTTCGTCTTTCATGACTTTGAGGAGTTTTATATGGTAAAAAATCAAGTATCATTGCAGTCCAACAAGCAAATCCACACCAGCCTCTTCCAAATATCAGTGGACCGAATATCTTTGCTACTGCATAATGAATTGTTGCGGCCTCGAAAACTCCAGTAAATAAGTAATACCAGAATCCCTCTATCTGCATATTTTCATTATCAATAAGTCCAAGGTAAACCAGCATATATGTACCAACAAGTAACTGGACAATTCTTCTTGCATATGGTTGATTGTTAGCCATCAACACTAGACCTAATGCTATTGACGTACCAATATAACTAAAATTCAATAAATAAAAAATATTATCTTTTGATAGCCATAACACAACAGCTACAATTTCAAAAATAATCCACATTATTAAAGCGATTATTTTAACCTTTGAATTCTTCATTCTATTTTCTATACCCCAACGCAAATTCCGATTTTTCCACTTAATAACTAAAGCGCCGTTCCTTTCTTCGGCACAAAGAAACGACTCATATCGGTATGTTCCAGCATAAGCAGTGCCACCTTCTTCTCAATTCCACCCGCATACCCAATCAAGCTTCCACTCGTTCCCACCACACGGTGGCATGGGATGATAATGGAAATCTCGTTATGCCCCACTGCACCGCCTACCGCCTGCGCGGACATATGGGACGCATTCTG
>NZ_QUJN01000018.1:0-573 GCF_003480665.1 Clostridium sp. AM28-20LB
GATGTGAAATATCTGCTCCTATATTTTGAAGAAAACTATGGATTGACCGTAGAGAAGAAAATCATAGACGCAGTTGCGGTTATTGCCAATGAAAATCGTTACCACCCTGTCTGTGATTTTCTCAATGCCTTGCAATGGGACGGAACAGAACGCATACGCTTCTGTCTGCACCGCTTTCTCGGTTCTGATACAGATGATTACACCTATGAAGCATTGAAGTTGTTTCTGCTGGGTGCTATCTCACGAGCTTTTAAGCCGGGGTGCAAATTTGAGGTTATGCTCTGTCTTGTGGGCGGTCAGGGAGCCGGAAAGTCCTCTTTCTTCCGTTTGCTTGCGGTCAATGATGACTGGTTCTCTGATGACTTGAAAAAGCTGGATGATGAAAATGTGTACCGCAAAATGCAGGGGCATTGGATTATTGAAATGTCGGAAATGATTGCAACCGCCAACGCTAAGAGCATTGAAGAAATCAAGTCCTTTCTGAGCCGCCAAAAGGAAACCTATAAGATACCCTATGAAACACATCCGGCAGACAGAAAAAGACAATGTGTGTTTGGAGGTTCTTCTAATACC
>NZ_QUJN01000018.1:583-1137 GCF_003480665.1 Clostridium sp. AM28-20LB
AGACAATGTGTGTTTGGAGGTTCTTCTAATACCCTTGACTTTCTTCCCCTTGACCGAACAGGCAACCGCCGCTTCGTTCCGGTTATGGTCTATCCTGAAAGGGCTGAGGTTCATATTTTGGCAGATGAACAGGCTTCCAGAGAGTATATCAATCAGATGTGGGCAGAAGCTATGGAGATTTACAGAAGTGGCAATTTCCGTCTGAGATTCAGTCCGGCTATGAACGCTTATCTGAAAGCCCACCAAAAGGACTTTATGCCGGAGGACACAAAGGCAGGACAGATTTTAGACTATTTGGAACGCTATTCCGGCAGCATAGTCTGCTCTAAGCAGCTTTACAAGGAAGCACTGGGGCATGATTATGACGAACCGAAACAATGGGAGCTGCGAGAGATCAACGACATTATGAATAACGCTGTCACAGGCTGGAGGGCGTTCAGCAATCCGAGGTATTTTCCAGAGCCTTACCGCCGACAAAAGGGCTGGGAGCGTATCAGGAATGACAACGAGCCTGACAACAGCATGGATGGTTTTCAAGAAATCCCGACAGAGGA
>NZ_QUJN01000019.1:0-844 GCF_003480665.1 Clostridium sp. AM28-20LB
TTTCAGGGTTTTACATACTGTTCAGTTTTCAAGGTTCTTTGTTGTTGTCTCATCGACAGCTTATTTATATTATCATAAGCAATTGACTTTGTCAACAAATTTTTTATTTTATTTTTAATCTTTCTCAGAAATCCGTTTGCGTTTCCGCTCTTATTTCTTCGATTGATTTGCCCTTGTCTCAAGGACGTATGTTATGATACCAGAGTTTCCAAGGATTGTCAACGATTTTTCTATATTTGTTATTCTTTTTATTTTATTGTGATTTTTTAGAATATTTTGTCATTTCTATTCATTTCACACATACTAGATTAAAAAATCAGCAGCATTCCCACCAGCTTATTTTGATCCTTCTTGCGGAAATGCCGCTGATTTATTTGCTCTCTTCTCTTTCCAAACACTACAGTAACGAGATTGCAGCGTGCCATTTTTCAAAACTGTACATAATATATAATTTTAATAATGGGTATGGAAGAAAGCGACTGAAAAATCCAGATACCGCCTGTTTGAGAAGCTCACTTCCCTGTTTCAGGAAATTAATCTTGAGCTTCAATACACGGGGATAAAATTCAGTATTAATACAGAATACTCGCCAGAATACTTAAAGGAAGCCGCATCGAAATACGCAGAAATCTGGCAGTTGGATGAAACAACGTTTGTCGCCGGTAAAGGACATCGAAAGTCAGTCCAGCAGCGCCATTATGAAAAACTTAAGGAATATCTGTCAAATTGGAATTCCCTATTACACAAAAAAACCGCCATACATTTTTGTACAACGGTCTTCTTTATATACTTTCAAAACTGCACACTGAATTTCTTCTACTCTCTATCTTTCATCCTTCAGGAA